>JAYKJH010000067.1:0-5264 GCA_035285345.1 Nostocaceae cyanobacterium
CAAAAAAAGACAAATAACCTAGACCCACGCTTCCGACGCTATTTTGATATTTAAGGAAATTCATATATTGCGGTTGAGAAATTCCGCTAAATATTAAGAAACCCGGCTGGGAAAAACCGGGTTTCTGATAAAGATTTTTGTGTTATCTCTTAGAAAATACCCAAAAGGACGATGAGGCTCATTCCAAACAGAACAAAGAAGGAAGCAATAATGAGGTTACTAACACTGTGGTCTTGAACTGTTGCTTTCGTATGGTCAGCCATATCAACAACTCCAGCTATTTAACAAGATGTTCTGACATTATAGATAGTTCAAATGGCAATGAATTTGGTATAATACTTAATTTTATTTTAGTTAACAGAATTTAAAATACCAGGCTAGTTTTAGTCTAGGTTAATAAGAAAAATTACTAATAATTAATTTCTCTTGCGATAGGGAGCGCTTGGTTATGATTTTTATTATATAGCCAGAGAATATTTAATCTATAGCAACAGGGTATTTTCGCGAATTTGCGCCAAACTTAAAAAATACATCAGCGCTCAGACTCAGGTATGCAAACACTGGAAAAGATTCATCCCCAATTCCAAGAACTGAAATCTCGCTTAACCGAAATTAATGACATTGAGTCGGCTGCTTCCCTGCTATATTGGGACCAGGCGACTTATATGCCTTCTGGTGGTGCAGCAGCGCGTGGACGGCAGCTAGCGACCCTGAGACAAATAGCACATAGTAAGTTTACTGATGGGGCTATTGGGCAGCTATTGGAGGATTTAAGGGACTATGAAGCTAGTTTACCCTATGATTCTGATGAAGCGAGCCTAATTCGCATCACCAGAAGGAATTATCATCGGGCTGTGCAGATACCGGCGGAATTTATGGCAAGACTGTCCCGTCATCGAGCGGAGTGCTATGGTGTCTGGGCTAAAGCTCGTCCGGAAAATAATTTTACCGCCGTCCAGTCTTCTCTGGAGAAGACGTTAGAACTCAGCCGGGAGTATGCGAACTTTTTCCCCGGTTACGAGCATATCGCCGATCCATTGATTGAAATCGCCGATTATGGTATGAAGGCAACAACGGTGCGATCGCTCTTTAGCGAATTGCGTCAAGAGTTAGTTCCGATTGTCGAAGCAATTGCTTCCCAAGCCCTCACTGATGCTGCTTGCTTGCACCAGTATTTCCCAGAAACTGAACAAATAGCCTTTAACCTGAGAGTAATTGAGAAATTGGGTTATGACTTTGGACGGGGACGACAAGATAAAACCCTGCACCCGTTCATGACCAAATTTTCCACTGGTGATGTGCGGATTACTACCCGCGTCCGCGACAATGACTTAAACGAAGGGCTATTTAGCACTATCCACGAGATGGGACATGCTTTGTACGAACAAGGGGTGAATCGGGACTACGAAGCTACACCCTTGGCTGGTGGAACGTCCAGCGGAGTCCATGAAAGCCAATCTCGTCTCTGGGAGAATCTTGTAGGACGTTCTAGGGCTTTCTGGAACTACTTTTATCCCCAACTACAAGCCGAGTTTCCCAATCAACTGGGTAAGGTGTCCTTGGAGAAATTTTATCCGGCGATTAACAAAGTTGAGCGTTCCCTGATTCGCACCGATGCTGACGAAGTAACTTACAATCTCCATGTCATGATCCGCTTTGATTTGGAACTGCAGCTCCTAGAAGGTTCCTTGACGGTGGCTGATTTACCAGATGCTTGGAACGCTCGCTATGAATCTGACCTCGGTATTATTCCCCCCAATGATAGCGATGGAGTGTTACAAGATGTACATTGGTATAGTGGGATGATTGGGGGGATGTTCCAGGGATATACTTTGGGAAACCTTATGAGTGCCCAGCTTTTTGCGGCAGCACTAGAGGCAAATCCAGATGTGACAACCCACATTGAAGATGGTAACTTTAATACACTGCATCAATGGCTGAAGGAGAATATCTATCAGCACGGACGGAAATACACAGCCGCCGAATTGATCGAGCGAGTCACCGGCTCTCCTCTGAGTATTTCTACTTTTGTGACCTACATAAAACAAAAATTTGGGGAATTGTACTCCTTAAGTTAGATGTAAAAGAGGGGATCGATAATCCTCACTAGTAAAGTAGTAGGGGCATCAGTAGCGTCTCAAATTAGTGCGGTTATTTGCTGTGCATTTGCCCGGAAAGCAATTTTCGGGCAACAACAATGTGATTTGTCGCTTCTGGGTCTGTTCACCTCTGGTGGATGATTGCTCCTCATATCCCATCCAGTTCAAAACCGACAATCCACAATAAAAATTAACGCGACCATGTGGAAACACCAGCGGACGCGGAGGGATTTTTATTGTGAATAAATAGCGGGATTTAATCCCAAGAAACGTTTCCCCAGAACTTAGAAGCGAGATTATCGCTTATCAGTCACGGGTACGTAATTTGTAGTGGCTGTAAACTATAGAGGGTGCATCGGAGGGGAAAGTTTAAGGATGAAAAAATCGGAAATATGAATTATCTTTGATATTTCATCCGTTGACTAAAGCGAAAATCCAAAATCCAAAATCTAAAATTAATCCAGGGAGTTTTATGTCTGAATTAATCCAAGCGGTTATCGATAGCGAAGAAAAAACTGATTTGCGCTCTTTTATTAATGAATTACGCAATCAAGAAAAACGATACTTGCTACGGAATGACATCCTGAATGCTTATACCGAATATTGCGACAAGTATCAAAAGTTTGAAGAATTTTATACTTCGTCGAATTTAAGTAAGCTCGTCTATTATACCCAGGAAATTATTCAGGAAGACTCAAACATCTGCTTTATTATCCGTCCGAAAATTGCTTCTCAAGAAGTGTATCGACTGACGGAAGACATGAGCGTTGAAGAGATGACGGTGGAAGAGTTGCTGGATTTGCGCGATCGCTTGGTGAATCGCTATAATCCCCAGGAAGGGGACTTGTTGGAACTAGATTTTGGTCCATTTTACGACTATTCCCCGACGATTCGCGACCCGAAAAACATTGGTAAAGGGGTACAATATCTCAACCGTTATCTTTCCAGTAAACTGTTCCAAGATGCCCGACAATGGTTGGAAAGCTTATTTAATTTCCTGCGACTGCACCAATACAATGGTATTCAGTTGCTGATTAACCCCCGGATTCAATCCCAAGGACAACTTTCCGAACAAGTCAAGAAAGCGATCGCCTTTGTTAGTGAACGTCCAGGGGATGAACCCTACGAAAAATTCCGGTTTCAGCTGCAAATGATGGGATTTGAACCGGGATGGGGGAACACAGCTACCAGGGTCCGGGAAACTCTAGAAATTCTCGATGAATTAATTGACTCTCCCGACCCCCAAACCCTGGAAGCTTTTATTTCTCGGATTCCGATGATTTTCAAAATCCTCTTGGTGTCTCCCCACGGTTGGTTTGGACAAGAGGGAGTTTTGGGACGTCCAGATACTGGAGGTCAGGTAGTTTACGTTCTCGACCAAGCTAAGAGTCTGGAAAAGCAACTCCAAGAAGATGTTTCCTTAGCGGGTTTGGATGGGTTGAATGTCGTACCCAAGGTGATTATTCTCACCCGCTTAATTCCTAACAGCGACGGGACTCTTTGTAACCAACGTTTAGAAAGAGTTTACGGTACAGAAAATGCCTGGATTTTGCGGGTACCTTTGCGGGAATTTAATCCCAATATGACACAAAACTGGATTTCTAGATTTGAATTTTGGCCTTATCTAGAAACCTACGCTATTGATGCCGAAAAAGAATTGTTAGCGGAATTTCAAGGCAGACCAGATTTAATTATCGGTAACTATTCTGATGGCAATTTAGTGGCATTTTTATTAGCACGGCGTCTAAAGGTAACTCAGTGCAATATTGCCCATGCTTTGGAAAAATCCAAATACTTGTTTAGTAACTTGTATTGGCAAGATTTGGACGATAAATATCATTTTTCCTTGCAGTTTACTGCCGATTTATTGGCGATGAATGCCGCAAATTTCATCGTCAGCAGTACCTATCAAGAAATTGTTGGTACCCCGGATAGTGTGGGACAGTATGAGTCTTACAAGTGTTTCACCATGCCGGAACTTTATCACGTTGTGAATGGGATTGAACTGTTTAGTCCCAAATTCAATGTCGTCCCACCGGGAGTAAACGAAAGTTATTTTTTCCCCTACACCCGTACAGATGAACGAGTAGAAAGCATTCGCGATAGAGTTGAGGAAATGCTCTTTACTGCAGAAGACCCAGCCCATATCTTTGGTAAATTAGATGACCCGACTAAGCGTCCGCTGTTTTCTATGGCGAGACTTGATAGGATTAAAAATCTGACTGGGTTAGCAGAATGCTTTGGTAGAAGTAAAGAATTGCAGGAGCATTGCAATTTAATTTTAATCGCTGGTAAATTGCGCGTCGAAGAATCTGGTGATAACGAAGAACGCGAAGAAATTATCAAACTCTACCGCATAATTGACGAATACAATTTACATGGTAAGATTCGCTGGTTAGGCGTCCGCTTATCTAAAACTGACTCTGGTGTAGTTTATCGCGTGATTGCTGACCATCAGGGAATTTTTGTCCAACCGGCTTTATTTGAAGCCTTCGGTTTGACAATTTTGGAAGCGATGATTTCCGGATTACCAACTTTCGCTACCCAGTTTGGTGGTCCTTTGGAAATTATTCAGGATAGGGTGAATGGGTTTTATATTAACCCCACAAACTTAGAAGATATGGCACTGAAAATTCTGAATTTTGTCAGTAAGTGCGAAGATAATCCCAACTATTGGAGTGAATTTTCTAACCGAGCCATTGAGCGAGTTTACAGCACTTATACTTGGAAAATCCACACCACAAAGTTATTATCTCTAGCACGGATTTATGGCTTCTGGAACTTTATTTCCCAGGAAAAATGCGAAGATTTGTCGCGCTACATTGAAGCCTTGTTCTATTTAATTTACAAGCCTAGAGCGCAGCAACTTCTAGACCAGCATAAGTACCGTTAATTAGTCATTAGTTATTAGTCATTAGTTATTAGTCATTAGTTATTAGCAGCTACTATTGACTATGGTGTAATAGAGAAATCCCCTAGGGGCTAATCACGGACTAATCACTAATGACTAATGACCAATGTCTGTTGACTATTGGGTTAACTGCTACATAAAACCAAGACAAAGCTCGACATTACTTGACATTTCACCGGGAGCATGGGAGCGGTTATCCCTCAATGTCCAGACACGGTTTAGCCCACCGTGCATATTTTTCTAAATTTTGAGAT
>JAYKJH010000068.1:0-42254 GCA_035285345.1 Nostocaceae cyanobacterium
TTCGTCCAGGCTGGTTCGACGTAAAAACTTACCTACCTTAGTGACGCGGAAGTCGTTTTCATTTTTGAAGAACATTCCCGATGCTTGATTTGGTACTAACCGCTTTAAATCATCCGCGTTTGTTACCATTGAGCGGAATTTTCGCAATTTAAATGGTCGTCCTCCCAGTCCATAGCGCTCTTGGCAATAAAAAATCGGTCCTGGACTGTCAAGCTTAATCGCGATCGCCACTGGTAGGAATACAATTGCCAGAATTAGCAGCCCTAGCAAACTACCTATAATGTCCACACAACGCTTAAATGTAGAATTCACTGAGCGGTGCGGTCGAAAACCTAAATCAATATGGGTAGATGTTACAACGTTTACAACGTTGGGACATTGTATCTGGTACATTATCACGCCTGGTTATGGTAATGAATAACAAGAAAAACAGTATAAATACGCAGCTATATGTTGAATATAGTCTTATAAGCAGCTATATTAGCCAGCGTCAAGTAAGTATTTACGGAATCTTCATCAATTAGCTTGGGGATCTGACTTTTTTATAAAGTTCAGGTAAAGTGAATTAATAAGTAAATCAAAAATAATGCAGAAGCAGTTAAAACATGCACGATTACTAATTTAGATGTTAAATTTTGCTACAAATTTTCAGCCTTGATTTCTTAAGTCCAAGATAACCAGGTATTCCGTGACTCGTCACTATATAATTAGGCAGAAATTTTCGTGGTAAAGTTTCTAGGCTACCACGAATCAGCAAAACAAACTTCTAGCAAGTTAGTACAGAGGTGATGTCAAAACATATATTTATTGGCTTTGCACAATCAGGGGATAAATCCTCAACAAATTCCGCCAGAACTTCTTGAGAATAGATTGCATTTATTCACCTGTTTTGCTGGCAATCCCAGGCACGCATATGCAACATCCATATATTTATTTAAATTGCGCCAGCTATATTGAATGTTTAAAATCAAACAATCATTTTTGCTTAATACCGCCATATTAGTTGAGGGTTAAAACACATGAGTTCAGCAGGGGTAGAAGTCAGAATCAGTCGCTTAGAAACGATTGTTGAGCAAATCGGAGAAGCAGTAGTTGCCACTACTGACACCATTGAGCGTCTGGCTGAACGAGTGGATGCCCTCACAGTACAGGTTCAACAGCAGGGACAGCAAGTACAGCAACAAGGTTATCAAATTTTTGCCTTGTGCGATGCCGTGCAGACTCTTGCTGAGGCTCAAGATGATTCCTTGGATAGACTCAGCCAACTGACAGAATCTCTAGAACGGTTATTAGCGCTTATAGAAGGCACAAGTAATTCTCAATCAACTTAGTAATCTTCGTTAACATTATCAAAATATATTGACTTCGGAAAGGAGGAGGTAAATATATGTACATCAGCGTACATGTATTTAACTCCTTCTTATTTCTTTATCTCCTTTACTAGTAAGGAGGATAGTACCGTTACAAAAAGCGCAACAACGGTCAAAATATCTGTCTCTAGTGCAATGGTATACAAGAAGAAATCCATTGCTAGTCAAGAGGCTGCTATGAAACTAATTTATCTGTTGTCAAGTACTCTGTTTTTCGCAGGGACTGTAGGAGTAATGGCGCATGTCACCTTTGCTCAGTCTCCTAAGATACAGATAACTAATAGCGCAGCGGTCAAACAGCAATCAGAACAGGTAAAAAAACAAACTTATAACACCGTTGGCGGTTTGTACGTACAATCACAAGATAAACAAAAACAAGTTTTTCCGCTGAAACATACAGAAGTCAAAGCAAAAATTAGCGGTAATGTGTCACGAGTGGAGGTGACACAAACTTTTACTAACCCTTTTAAAGAACCTCTAGAAGCAGTGTATGTCTTCCCCTTACCCGACGAAGCAGCAGTGGATGACATGGAAATCAAAATCGGGGACAAAATCATCAAAGGAGACATTAAGAAACGCGAGGAAGCCAAAGAAATTTATGAACGTGCTAGACAACAAGGACAGACTGCTGGATTATTAGAACAAGAACGAGATAATATTTTCACCCAATCCCTAGCGAACATTAAACCAGGGGAACAAATTGATGTTACTATCCGCTACACTGATAGTTTAAAATTTGCCGGAGGGGATTATGAATTTGTCTTCCCAATGGTAGTTGGACCTAGATACATTCCGGGGACACAAATTGACAATAGGGGTAATACAAATCAAGTTCCTGATGCATCCCGTATCACTCCACCAGTAATTAAACCAGGAACTCGCTCCGGACATGATATTAACGTTACGGTTGATATTGATGCTGGTGTAGGATTGTCAAATATACGTTCGACTTCTCATCAAATTGAAGTTCTGCCAAAAGCTGCTTTTGCTAAAGTAGTCAAACTCAAACCAGAAGACACAATCCCTAATAAAGATTTTATTCTTCGTTATCGGGTAGCTGGGGAGAAAACCCAAGCCACGGTGTTAACTCAAGCCGATGAACGAGGTGGACATTTTGCAGTTTATCTTATCCCTGCTGTGGAATATCGCAGTAATGAAATTGTCCCCAAAGATGTAGTTTTCTTGATGGATACTTCTGGCTCTCAACAAGGGGAACCTCTGGCGAAATCTCAAGAATTAATGCGTCGGTTTATCAACGGTTTGAATCCAAATGACACATTCACGATTATTGACTTTGCTAATACCACACAGCAGCTATCTCCTACTCCATTAGCGAATACAGCCGCCAATCGTACCAGAGCAATTAATTATATTAACCAATTAGATGCCAATGGCGGTACCGAATTATTGAATGGGATGCGTGCTGTATTGAATTTCCCCGCAGCTAGTGAAGGAAGATTGCGGAGTATTGTCTTGCTAACTGATGGATATATTGGCAATGAAAATCAAGTAATTTCTGAAATACAACGTAATCTCAAACCAGGAAATCGCCTTTACAGTTTCGGGGTAGGTAGTTCAGTAAATCGCTTTTTATTAAATAGGTTAGCGGAAGTAGGACGCGGTACTTCCCAGGTAATTCGTCAGGATGAACCAACCGCAGAAGTTACGGAAAAGTTCTTCCGCCAAATTAATAATCCAGTACTGACAAATATACAAGTTTCTTGGATAGGAGAAGGCAAATCAGCGGAAATTTATCCTTTAGCTGCACCCGATTTATTCGCTAATCAACCACTAGTTTTATTTGGACGCAAACAGGATAAAAAGTCAGGTAAATTGCGGATTACTGGTATTGCGGCTAACGGAAAACGCTATGAAAAAATACTGATAGTAAATTTTACAGATAGTGGAAATGCTGGAATTTCCCAACTCTGGGGACGAGCAAAAATCAAGGACTTGATGAACCAAATGTTTGGTAGCGAAAATCCAGCCGGTGTCGAGGCTGTAACAAATACCGCCTTGGCTTATCGCTTGTTGTCCCAGTACACTGCTTTTGTGGCTGTCTCTCAGGAAGTACGAGTCGATCCCGATGGTACGCGACGTCGGGTGGAAGTCCCTGTTGAATTACCGCAGGGTGTCAGTTACGAGGGAATATTTGGCGAAGCAGAGCAATTTAGCACTACTACAAAATTGTCGGGTAATGTGATGTTCAGTGGCGCTGATGTTCTTCAAATGCGATTAGGATCACCAACCACCAGAGGTCCTGTCCCGCTTCCCACTAGTCGTCCTGCTGCTGTTCCACCTCCTGCTCCCGCGAATAGAATTCAGGTAATAAGCGCAGATAAGCTAGATAAATCTGCGATCGCCACCCTAAACCAGTATTTGCAAAAGATAAATATTCCTCCTGGTGTTGGTGGGGAACTTGTACTGGAGTTAGCAGTCAATAACGGTAGCGTAGGAGAAATTGTCTTGGATGAGCAATCTGTAACAATCAACGATGATGCTACTGCTAGAGCTACATTAGCAACAGCAAAAGCAAATTTGGCACAAGCAAAGTTGAAGTATCAACGCTACAAGCAACTGTCTGAAGAAGGTGCAATTACCAGTCAAATGCTGCAAGAAGTCGAATCTCAACTACAGCAAGCGCAACTGGAGATGCTCCGCGCTTTAGGTAAATTTGCACCCGTAATTGACCAAATTAAGCGATCGCTGACTACTTGGACTCCTCCCCAAAGTGTGAGTGGGAAGATTCGCATGAAGTTGCGAGTTTTGTCTTAATCGTTTAGCTTAATCGCTCAAAAGCTGTTGATTAATACCATTTCCCGAAAATAGTGATACATATTATTTGGTGTAGGGGCGGGGAAACCCCGCCCTAGGTAAGATATTTGTATCTACTGTGATTTCTATTTACCAGGAAGCTGGAATTTGTACGCTTCAGCGTCACTATAGGTAGTTCACAATAGGCTATGTCCTAGGGATAGGTTAAACTTGAGCAGGACGAGAGCCACTGTCTATATCTACCTCTGCTATGACCCCACCCATTGTTAAGTCCTATTTGATTGCGCTGGAAAGGTATAAGTGGATTGGTTTAGCCAGTTTTTTGCTGATTGTCACGGGGTCAACGGTATTCGCGATGCAACCAGGACCACCAAAGAAGTACTTAGCAGAGGGGTGGCTGAGCTATAACCGTCCCCCAGTTTCTTTCTCCACTACCGGCAGTGAAATTCAAACCCAAGGGCAAGAAATGACCGAACAAATCTTGCTCTCAGACCAAATAGTCTCAGAAGCTGCCGCAAAAATCAATGTTAAACCCAGGGACTTGGCTAACAATGTGGTTGTCAAGATGCCGAAAAAAAGCAAATCTGGTGAGGTAGAAAACCCGTTTATCACCGTTCAATATCAAGATACTGACCAACAACGAGCGGGAGACGCTATTGTCACCTTGATGAAAGCAATGGTGAATCAAAGCAGCACCATGAATTCCGGACGGTTAAAGGCAATTATCGCTAAAATAACAGATCGCTTACCCCAAGCTAGGCAAGAATTACAATTAGCTGAGCGCCGCTTGGAGGCTTACGACCGCCGTGAGGGAGCATTAATATCAAAACAGCAGAGCGATAGTTTTTTGGCGTCAATTACAGGCTCTCAAGGGCAACAGCAGCAAATTTTGCTGACCATCTCCGGGGTTGACGCTCAAATCCGCAGTTTACAAGAAAAGTTGGGCTTAAGTGCTAATCAAGCTTACATCTCTTCAGCTTTGAGTGCCGATCCAATTATTGCTAATTTACGTACCCAAATTTATCAAGTTGAGTCGCAAATTGAATTGCTGCGGAAAGACCTGCGAGCCGAACATCCCACCATGATTCAGTTACGCCGTCAAAAGGAAGCAGCAGAACAATTATTGCAACAACGAGCCACGGAAGTCATCGGGGGTAACGGTACAGCAGCACCCCTCGCTAGCAACTCGACTGCAATCCGCAGCCAAAGTAGCCTCGACCCTGCACGTCAACAATTAGCGAATCGACTGGTGGATTTACAAACCCAACGGGAAAGCTTACAAAATCAACTGGCTTCCCTACGGCAAGCAGAAGCAAAATATCGCCGCGAGTATGCGATTATTCCTAATAAAATATTAGAACGAGAACGTCTGGAACAGCAACGACAACTGAAAAAAAATCTCTACGAAACCATGCAGGCAAAGCTGGTGGATGCTAAAACAGCAGAAGCAGAAACTGTCAGCAGCCTTAGCGTTGCTCGACCACCCATCGTCACCGCACAACCCACAGCAACTAAGAGTATCCCCCTTACCCTCGCTATTGGGAGCTTCCTGGGGTTAATCGTTGGTGGTGGGGTGGTATTCTTGTTGGGGCAGCTGGAAGGTACTTTCAAAACGATGGAAGATATCCGCGACAGCCTGCGTCAACAGGAAGTTAATATTCTCGGTATCATACCATTAATGTCTGCTGAGGACTTGCCAAGACATGCAGTCCCCGTGGTCATGGCTGCAGATTCTCCCTATCTGGAATTTTATGAAAAATTCCGCAGCAATCTCCGCCGTATGGGTGGAAAAGGCTTTAAGGTGGTTTTGATTACTAGCACCAGTAGCGACGAAGGCAAAACCATCAGTGCTTATAATTTGGGTATTGCTTCCGCTCGCGCTGGTAAACGTACCTTGATTGTGGAAACTGACCTGCGATCGCCTTCTGGTTCCCACTCTCTCAAAGTTACTCCCGACCCCGATTCTACTATTGAACCACTACGCTATTACGGCAGCTTGAGTGAATGTATTCGCTTAGTCCCTGATATTGAAAATTTATACATTATTCCTAGCCCCGGACCTCTGCGACAAGCGGCGGCTGTCCTCGAATCTAGCGAAATGCGACGCCTGATGGAGGATGTACGCGGTAGGTTTGATTTGGTAATCTTAGACACACCACCCCTCAGCTTATCCAACGATGCGTTGTTAATCCAACACTACAGTGATGGGATTGTGTTAGTCACTAGACCAGGTTCTACCCAAGAAAACCTGCTTACCGAAGCCATCGACCAGTTAACAGAAGACGAGCTTCCACTCAAGGGTGCAATTATTAATGGTGCTGATATTGTAGTTAATTTCCCTTTCCCAGTACCAGAACCACCAGCCCCACCCCCAGAGGACGAATCAGAATCTCCAGAAGTATCACCCTTGGGGAGGAATAATTAGTCATCTAGCAAGCTCAAAAGCGAGAGATAAAACTTACCCTATCTCCACCAACCCCATCAATTGCTTATCCAACTCCAGTAAATAATCTCTGCCATAGACACCATTCTCCAACCCAGCAATCAAATGACTGGGAATATCTTGCCTAATTTCTTGACTACAAGAACCAGCCGCCAGAGCAATTGCCGCTACGGTATCCACATCACCTGTGAAGGCGATACAATCTTGTAAAAGACTGCTCATCGAATCATTTCGGAGTACGGCAGTAATTGCTGCTCTCACACACATTAAACCATAGGTTTTGACTTGTCCCTGCCAAGGTGAAGACCATTCACCCGGAACGAAACTTGTGATAAAATCTGGTAGGTGTTGTTTATCTCCCAGTTTGTAGAGAAAATAATGGGACATTAAAGCTGCCGCCACCGCCGCATTAATCCCATCCGGTGTATTGTGGGTAATTGCCGCTTGGATTGTGGTAGCCTCGATAACTTTTTCCGGTGTCGGGTAAATACCAATGGGTGCAGCCCGCATTGCCGCACCGCTTTTATCACTGCTGGAGTGAATCTTTTCTAAGAATTCTTCACCATCAGTAATTTCACGTAAAAAGTTGTAAAATTTTTTAGCGTAACCTTCTCTGGGGTCGCGGTGAAAAGCGGTAACAAAATTACTAGCTAAAACTTGTGGCGTCCAGGCTGCTTGCGAGACAATCGTTTCGGCGATCGCTATACTCATCTGCGTATCATCAGTGTAGCAGCCCGGTTTAATGTTGTGGCGGGGATGCTGAACATAGCGACTTAAATCATTATGCACAATCATCTCATCGGCATATTCAAAGCCTGCGCCGTATGCATCCCCAACCGCCAACTCTAATAACATCTTGTGATTACACTAAAAACGGACGAGCCATAAAGAAGCTAGAAATCGATTTGGCATCCACTGGCTCACCTTCTAGGATAGCTTGCTCCAACTCTTGGGGAGTCATCAACACAGTTTCGATATCCTCATCCGCATCCAGATTTTGCGCTGTCTCCAGTTTTTCCAAATCTGACGCCAGAAAAGCGTAGATAATTTCATCAGAATAGCCAGGAGCCAGGAAGAATTCCCCTAATTTACGCCATTTGTGGGCACGATAGCCAGTTTCTTCCTCAATTTCCCGCTTAATTGTTGTTTCTGGGTCTTCATTTGGTTCCACAGTACCAGCAGGGAACTCCAACAACCTTCCTTGGACTGCGAAGCGATATTGTTTAACCAATACCAGTTTACCCTCTGGCGTCACCGGCACAGCCAAAGCCCCGCCAGGATGACGGATACACTCCCAATCTCCGACCGCACCGTTCGGTAAACGCAAGCGATTGACTTCAAAGTTAAACTTGCGTCCCCTGTAGAACAATAACTGTTTTATGAGTTGTGGTAATTCTTGACCTAAAGGCATCTTCGATTTAGTCAGTAGTCAGTAGTCAGTAGTCATTAGTCATTAGTCATTAGTTCCCATACCCCATGCCCTATGCCCCATGCCCCATGCCCCATACTCCATACCCCATTCCCTTACAACCGACGAACATCAGAACAGTCTACCTCTTTCACCAGGTCTGCGATCGCTCGTTGAGAAACTGGTTCCACCCAATTTGGAGCAATTTCTGCTAGGGGAACTAGTACAAAAGCTCGTTCTTGCATCCGGGGATGGGGTATTTGCAGTGTTGGGGTATCTAAAACTAAGTCATCAAACAATAATAAATCTAAATCCAATGTCCTCGGTCCCCAGCGTTCTTGACGGACTCGTCCAAATTTCTGTTCAATTGCTAACAAATTTGCTAATAATTCTTGCGGTATTATTTCTACCTGTAGTAAGGCGCAAGCGTTTAAATAATCTGGTTGAGGCGGTCCAACGGCTTTTGTAAGATAGTAGCTCGATAGGGCTTGACAACTAATTCCTGGTGTCTGACCTAAAATTTCCCATGCTGCTGCTAAAATTGCTTGTGAATCGCCGATGTTGCTTCCTAGTGCGATTGCACATTCTTGTTTTTTTGTCAATATCTTGATTGTCTCCGGTCAAAATAGCTGTTTTGTGGTTGAAATTAGCAACATTTGATGATGACTAGAGTACTTAATTTATGCTTCTGTAAGGTTTTGATATATGTAAGTTGATAAATTATCAGGTAATATACTAACACAAAAGCGCCCTTTACATTTATCTATGTTTTCGGGGTGTTAATTCCGGCTTTGATTATTCATCGGAGCAAGTAGTGAACGGGTTGCAAGTGCTGTGAGTGAGGAACTGAAGTGGCGAAGTATTTCTCCAAGTTCAAGGAAACAGAAGGTGATTTGGGTGACTCTGACTCCAAAGAACCGGGATTGACACCAGAAACTGAGGCCAATCAAAGCAATGAACCCAGTTCCGAAGCCATTCCCGAAGAACCGATTCCCGCAGAACAACCAACTACGAGGATGGCAAAGGTCAAGCAGTTTCTGGGACAAGCACAACAGTTTGGCTCGGCAATTGCTGCTAAACTACCGGATAGCGATAAGCCAATTTATCGTCGTCCTTGGGTGTGGGCGAGCCTTGGTGTTAGCGGGAGCGTGATTGCCTTAACCTATGGCTGGGTGCAATTGGGACAAGGGTTGCCGGATACACGCGACCTGTTTACCGTAGTGCGGCAAGAAACGCTGACAATTAAAGCATCAGACGGTACTATCCTGCGTCAGGAAGGTCCGGCAACCAGAGAGCAACTGACTCTAGACGAAATTCCCAAGCCGATGGTGCAAGCTTTTCTGGCGGCAGAAGACAGGAGATTTTATCAGCACAACGGCGTTGATTATCAAGGGATTGTGCGAGCGGTGGTCGCGAATTTGCGTTCTCGCGACGTTGTGGAAGGTGGCAGTACTATCACTCAACAGTTAGCGCGGATTCTGTTTCTCAATCAAGAGCGCTCCTTCTTGCGTAAGCTGCGAGAAATGCGACTATCACAAAAAATAGAGGAAAAATTAACTAAAAACCAGATTCTGGAGCGTTACCTAAATTTGGTGTATTTGGGGTCTGGAGCTTATGGTGTAGGTGATGCTGCCTGGGTGTACTTCAGCAAAAGCATAGATGAATTGTCTTTGTCCGAAATGGCGACCATTGCTGCTCTAGCACCCGCACCCAGTAGTTTTTCGCCAGTGGTGAATCTAGAATTAGCAAAACAGCGGCGGAATATAGTTTTGCAACGGATGCAAGAAGATGGATTCATCACCAAAGCTCAACTAGACCAAGCCACGGCGGAATCATTAACCGTCAAAGCCAGCTTACCCAAGCGCTTGCAGGTTATAGCCCCCTATTTCACCACTTACGTTCAAAAAGAACTGCCCAAGTATGTTTCCCCAGAAATAATAGAAGCTGGGGGACTGACGGTGGAAACCAGCTTAAACCCGACTTGGCAAAAAGAGGGAGAAGCAGCGGTAGACAAAGCCATTAAAGAGAATGGACGCTGGCAAAGATTTAAGCAAGCGGCATTAGTTGCAATTGACCCCCGTAATGGCGAAATTAAAGCGATGGTGGGGGGTAAGGATTTTGGTAAAAATCAATTTAATCGTGTGACCCAGGCCATGCGACAGCCTGGATCGACCTTTAAAAGTTTTGTTTATGCAGGTGCGATTGCTGCGGGTAAGAAACCCACTGATGGTTACAAGGATGCGCCGTTTGTAGTCGATGGTTATGAACCAAAAAACTACAGTGAGTCATTCCGGGGCTGGATAAATATGCGTGACGCTCTCACCTACTCGCTAAATATTGTCGCTCTGAGGGTGTTGCTAGATGTGGGGTTTGAGCCAACCATCAAACTAGCTCATGCTATGGGGATTAAGTCTAACCTGCAACCCACCTATTCCTTAGCACTTGGTTCCTGGGAAGTCAATTTGCTGGAGTTGACTAGCGCTTACGGTACCTTTGCTACTAATGGTATGCATGTAGAGCCGCATGGTATTCGTCGCATCCTTAACCGTCGGGGAGACGTAATTTGGTCGGCAAACTTCAAGCCAGAACGGGCACTAGATGAAGGTACTTCTGCCATCATGACCTCGATGCTCCAGAACGTGGTCAATGAAGGTACGGGTAAGCCCGCGCAACTAAACGATAACCGCTCTGTGGCTGGAAAAACAGGTACCTCTGATGAATATCGCGATTTGTGGTTTGTTGGTTATATTCCCCAACTGGTGACAGGGGTTTGGCTGGGTAACGACGACAACAAGCCTACTAAAAGCAACAGTGGTATAGCAGCTTACACTTGGAATCAATTTATGGAAGAGGCTGTGGAGGGAATGCCAGTGGAAAAATTCCCCAAACGCCCCAGCCTTGGAGATTGGAAAGGTACTATCAAAGCCCAGCCAGTCAAGCCTAAACGGATGATTGACAAGCCAATCCCCGATGATGACGAGAAAAGCAGCAGCGACTCTGATAGCGACCGCAGAAGACGATGGCGCTCGGATGACGATGATAATCAACGTACAGTAACCCGGCGCCGACGCTCTAGGTCTAGTGATGATAGTGACTCCTCATCTAGAAGCAGCCGACGCTCTAGGTCTAGTGATAATAGCGACTCCTCCTCCAGAAGAAGACGTTACCGCTCTTCTGATAGTAGTAGCTCAACGTCTAGGAGCAGCCGACGCTACAGGTCTAGTGATGATAGTGACTCCTCATCTAGAAGAAGCAGTCGGCGATCGCGGAGTCAACAAAGTAATTCTAGTAGTTCTTCCAGAGAATCCTCTCGTCCTCGCTGGCGCAGGAGAAGCTCTAGTTCGGATTCCTCTTCTGGCTCTTCTAGTCGTTCCAGACAAAGAAGTTCTGGCTCTAGCTCTGAATCCTCATCATCAGGAAGTTCCTGGCGGGAGCGACTACGACCTAGTTCTTCTTCAGACTGAGCAGAACACAGAAAATAGAAGACAGAAGATGGAATTGGGCAATTTTTTTAGCTTCTATCTTCTACCTTCTTTGTCTTCCTCTAGGAGGAAAATCGACGTGTGTAAAAGTGTTACTCTTTTCTTATAAGTTTTTAACAAAACTACACTTTCCAACCCGGAGGATAGAATTATGTTTTTATTGATGGAAACAGCAGCACAGGCAGTGGACAAAGGACAACACTTCCCCTTAGCTTTTACTTTGGTGTATGTAGTCGGTTTTATTGCTGCTGTATCAATTGGTTCCATTGCTTGGTACAACTCTAAGCGTCCCGCTGGTTGGGAAAGCAAAGATCGCCCCGATTTTGTCCCAGAAGTCAACACTGAAGAACCTTCTGTTACAGGGAAGTAATAAGGTTGCTCCAAGTATAAATACACAAGTCCTGGGTATAATTGTTTGATTGATGAGTAATACAATACTCAGGACTCGTGGAATCAGCAGGAAGCAGTCAATTTCGGGCTGCAACCCAACGGCGATATAGCTTTTGTATCTGCTGTAATATAGCGCTTTGAGCAGAGGAGCTAGAATCATGGGTTTGGCTTAACTGCTGTAGCTTAGTTAGCAATCTAGCCTCTTCTATGGCTACCTCACCATCGCTATAAATCAAGCCGCTTAGAGCTTCGATAAGATTTTGACAATCTTCGCTACTGGGGCGATCGCCTAAGTATTCTTGCACCCAGGCATAACACTCGTTTGGTTGTACGGGTCGTAATTCATACAGAAAAGAGTGGATTTCTGGATCTTTATCCACACCTTTTGTCTTGGCTATTTGATACAAATATTGCCTTTCTTCTGGTTGAACTCTACCATCTAACCAAGCCGCTGCAATTAAAATCTTAACTAAGCTTTTGACATTGGAATTAGCAAGCATAGGTTTTTCCTCAAAGTGATTTTTTATCTTGTAGACTTAGAAAAATCGTAAAATCAGAAACAGAATTCTGCTTTAATCCTTTGTTTTTCTTAACCGCACCATGAAAAAGCCATCCATTTGCTGCTGGTGGGGTAATACTTTAATCCATCCTTGGGGACTGCTAAATGCATCTGCGGGTGAATCTGTGCTTGGGGGTTCAATAATCCAGTCAGAATGCTGGGTTAAAAAAGCGGAAATTACATCCTCATTTTCTTTGGGATGTAGTGTACAGGTAGCATAAACTAGCACACCATTATTTTTGACAAAGCTAGCTGTTTGTTTGAGTAATTCTGCTTGCAGTATTGAAAGTTCCGCGACTTTTTCTGGAGTTTGTCGCCATCGCGCATCTGCATGACGGTGCAATGTTCCTAATCCAGAGCAGGGAGCATCCAATAATACCCGGTCAGCACTGTTAGTCAATTGCGTGATTTTGCGGATATCACATGTTAATATTTCCAGACAATTCAAATGCAATCTCACCGTATTTTCTCGGAGCTTGTTTAATCGGGAAGCAGTGCGATCGCACGCCCAAATTTTTCCTTTATCGCTCATTAATTCGGCGATGTGAGTTGTTTTACCTCCGGGTGCAGCACAAGCATCAATCACCACCTCTCCCGGTTGGGGGTCAAGCAAGTAGCTAACCAATTGAGCGCTACTATCTTGTACAGTCCACCAACCTTGATGGAAACCAGGTAAATTTTGAATCGCTCCCGTACTGCTAAGTAAGCGCAATGCTTGAGGTAGATAGGGAAGGCGAGTAAATTGAATACCAGAAGCTTTGAAAGCCGTCTCCACTTCCGTGATGGAAGTCCGCAGGGGGTTAATCCGCAGGTCAATTACTGGTGATTGGTTCATCCATTCACACAACTTCTCCGTTTCTGTCAAGCCAAATTGTTCTAACCAGACTTGAACAATCCAGTCAGGAAAGCTGTGTAAAATTCCCAAGTGCTGGACTGGGTTGTCTGGTAATTGTAGAGGGTCAGTTTGGGGAGAGTCATTGCTTCTGTGTCCCCCAGCTTCGTGAAGCCGAATATACTGCCGCAGCAACCCATTAACGAAGCCAGCCAGTCCCGAAAAACCATTATCTTTAGCCAATTGAACAGTGGTATTCACAGCGGCTGAGGCTGGAATTCGCTCTTGGTAGCGTAATTGATATAACCCTAAACGGAGAATAATACGTAGACGCGGAGGCGGGGATTGGGATTTCTTCTTAGCTAGCTGGTTAATAAGTGCATCTAAGGTACGCTGTCTTCTAATGCTGCCATAAACTAATTCTGTCACCAGACGACGGTCAGCATCGCCCAAATTAGCTTTCCGCAGTAACCTATCTAGGGCAACATCAGCATAAGCTCCCTTTTGGACATCTTGAAGGGCAATAAAAGCAAGTTGACGGGGATTTTCCATAAGTAGATATTATCTATGAGTCATGAATTATGAATGTAGGCGTTATAAATTATGAACTAAATGAATTGTTAATTCATAATTCGGAGAAACGTTATCGACAAAAGTCTCTACTATTGAAAAACAAATGCCCTCCGTGAATCCGACGGAGGGCTATTATCAGAAAGCACTAGACGCAAGAGCAAGGCTTCAAATCAAGGGGCTAATTCTCGATATTGTAGAGACGTTGCGCTAATTTCTCTACAAGAAACAACAGAAACCCAATTTTAACACGCATTTACAAACAGCATTTTAGCTTGATTTTAAGCCTGTAGTTTAACGGTAATAGATGTATGAACCGTAACTGTTAAGTTCAAATTCAATAGCTCTAGAAGCAGGCTGAATAGACACTTGCTCAAAGCTAATTAAAGTTAAATGAGCAGGGTTTTTCATCAGTTCTTTTGCTAATAAGAAGCCAGCAATTGTCCATGTTTGATATCTTCTAGCTTCTTTACCAATCAGACGTCCGTGAGTACCATCGTAATACTCAGGCCATTCATCATCACTTAAGCGTCTTTGGGCGATTTCAATTGCTCTATTCGCCAGATTTTGTCTGTTAGTTTTGATAGCTGCAGCCGCTAACATCCACAATAAAACAGGCCAGTTACCACCGTTATGGTAAGACCAAGGTCGATTTTTGGGGTCACATCCGGTGATAATTTTGTAATCTTGACCTTCTAAGGCTGGATAACAGATTTTCAGCGGCATTTCTCCGACTAAATCATCCCAGCGGCGCTCAATTAAATTCATTATTGATTGCGATTGCTGGTCAGTAGATAAAGAAGAAATAATCGCCATTAAGTTACCCAAACTAAAGAAGCGAGTATCCATTTGAGAGGGACCAACATTACCTACTAGATAGCCACCTTGCTTGGGTATCCACTTATCTAATTTATCGCAGGGAAGAGAATCAGAATAGATATTGAACTGGTTATGAGCGTCCTCACCATACTGTTCAACTTTGAAACGATAAATTGTATTTAAGCGATTTAGGTCTAACCAATAATGCTCGCGAATATGGGCACTTAAAGCAGGCAAGCGTTTATTAATAGCATCAATAACATCTTCATTGCCTTCATAGAGCAGCAAGTCGCGAGCCGCACGCAATGCAGCATAGAACAAGGCTTGGATTTCTAGGGGATGACCGTAAATCCCCATGCGACGGTCAATCATACAAGCGCCATCGGGAACCAACAGCGTTGGATACATATCAAACCGGGAAACCAAGCACAGTTCCATAATTAGACGAATTCCTGTTTGGAATTCCGGTTCATGGGCTAAGCCAATATTTTCTGTTGCCATGACATAGGCACGTAACAGAATTATCCACCACAAACAAGAATCAACAGGTGTAACTCTAGCAATAGCATGTTCACCAAAGTCAGCAACCAATCGTTCTTTGCCGTTTTCAGTTACGACTTTGAAACTAGCAGGAATCAAACCTCTTTCCGGCTTAGAACAATCTAATTGCCTTTCTTTGGGCTGGAGTTTTAATGTTTCTTTTAAGAAATTACGAACAATTTCTGTTTTGCCTTTGATCAGAAATACAAGTGCTGAAGAGACGAAATCTCTGACGAAAACCTGGTCATAATTCAGCGCTTCGATGGAAGTATCATAAGCCGCTACCGTACCAACCGGGCGACCTTGATAATAAAGAATTGAATTTTCCAGTACTTCCCAGGCTTCTTTCTCTAAAGATTGTTGTGCAGGAAATTGATTGATTCTCATTGAATGTATGCCCCTAGTTTTCTAGTACGTGTTAAATTCAATGCACCCTTTTTAATGACGCAGCTATGTCCCGTTAACCAGGATGCTGTCATCTTTTTTGTTTTATATCTAGGATTCCCAAATGATTACCCCAGAAAAACTACAGCTGCTGAATGTACAGCAGCATGTGAGTTTCTTAACTTGTTATTTACGATGCTCTCAGTCAATGGGAGTTTTTACTCTTTGCGCCTTGACTGCTCACCTTGTGCTTCGGCTCAGTCACATAAATCCAGTTTATAACTGATTGTGTGGCTTTATTTAATATCTTGAAGTAATTCTTTGCAATATCAGAATATTTTTAAAGAAATATTTAAAATTCTCATAAAAATAGTCTGTATGTTTGAGCATATTTACTTAAAATTTGCCGGAGATATTAGCAAATCTTCCTCAAGATGGTTGACAAATAAAAATATGGTACATAAGCCAAACTTATGTTGGAGCTAGAGTTCAGGAAAGTAGGATGCAGACAATTTTTCATCTCCTATTTTTTTAGCCGTGGAGATTTAATGAAAAGTTCACAATACTAGACAAGGAATATATGAGCAGCGGTACAAACTGCTACTGCTAATTCAATTATAGTATTACTTTTAACTTACTTGGCTGCAAACGCTAAAACAATAATATAGCACAGAGTTTTTTCCTGGAAAACTGTAAATTCTCTTAAGTGATTATACGCAAAATCAAGTATTGCTGATATAATGACAAGGGTTGAATATTTAGCAGCCGTTTCCGGAAATTTTTATGATTTGCCAGTTAGTAATTGTTTTTTTGACTGGCAAGCAGTTAGATTGTTCTTAATTTGATTTATATAGAAAAGGAAGAATTTGTGTTAATAAATGCTCAACTTCCTATAACTCCTTCCACAGAGCGCTTGCTCCAGCTTTGGGAGGAGCGATACAAGCCAGACTTTTCCTCCCTGTCCCTAACAGACCCCTTATCCTATGGGAACTTGCTGACGGCTGCATCACCTGAAGGTCGAGCCTTAACTGCCGCCAAATTTCAAGATAATCTTATAGATATAAATTGCCAGATGGCAGGGATACAGGCGCAATCCCTATATGCTTATATTTCTAATATCTTGGATTTAAAGGAAGCAAGGCGAATTACTAAATTTGCTTTTGATGTATATAAAAAGCTCCTAGAAATTTACCAACAGCCCTTTCAAGGTGAAGTATCGCCTACGACACGACTCTCAATAGCTGCGGGAAATACGGAGGATAATTCTCTGATATTGTGGGGAATCCCACCCGTAGAGCAGTTAGCATCAGCACTTGCACCAGTTTTGCTGGAGTTACAAGAGCAGCTCGTAGCATCAAAAGACTGGCGCACACTGGGGTTTATTACCACGCAGTTGAACTTTACTAATAAATTTATTCAAAGTAGACTGACAGCAATTGAGAAAGCACTATTCAATCCTTATTTAAAGTTTGTCGAAGAACAAGTAGCCCTTCCTTGGCAAAGAGTTTGTGCAGCTGCTGCCAAACATGAGTTAGATTCTCCCGCTTTGCAATTGGTTGAAAAATTGTTACCAAATGCTGAAGAAATTGCTCAGGTTGTTTATCAGCGACTGGTGGAAATGTTCCCCGAACATTGTAGCCGCAGAGGTAAGTTAACCGATCCAGGTGTTACCCATTCCTGCTTGCGGGATTTAAATATGTTCCAGGCTTACTTATGGCTGTGTCTGTTAGAGGAGAGTGTGGAACCAGTGGAAAAAGAATTAGTGACTCTGTGCGTCATGGTAATGACCAGTGTAGATGTGAAATGGGAAATGACAGAAAAATGGAGTGAAATCTTAAACGATGAAATTCTCCGTCGTTTGACAACCCAACAACAGCAGATGTTATTACCTTACACCAAAGGAATGCAAAAAGCGTTTTACGACCGGCGCAAGAGTTTCGGGTGCGATGAGGAAGTAGCAATGAATGGTGGTTATTAAAGCTTGTAACTTCTGCAAGCAGTCTAATATTTAGCATTCAATTGCTGCTGGAATTCTTGACCTGTTTTCAAATCCCACAAACAAACAGCACCAGCTACTACAACTGGGGCTGCACCAATAGCAACAGCAGTACCACCAACGGCTAAACCCATAGTGCCAACTGCTGCAGCAACCCCTGCACCGGCTACTGCTCCACCTGCTACCGCACCTAAAGCTGTCGCATCTCCGTCTTCAATTGCCTTCTTGGCACCATAGGCTGCTGAACCAACAACCGCTCCAGCAGCAACAATCGGAGCCGCACCAATTGCTACACCTCCAAAGCCTCCGACTAATCCCATACCACCGACGGTTGTAGATACACCTGCACCAGCTGCAGTTCCACCAGCAACTAATGCGGCACCTTCTACTTTTTCTTTTAATTCTTCATTATTTTCTGACATAGTTTTTACTTTTTTAGTCAAGAAGATTACATAAACCTTAACTAACAAAACTATGACATCTTGATAAAAATCAATGAACTATTCCTGACCCCCATTAAAGTTTGTGTAAAGCCCTGGCTTGGGCTATCTTATTTTCTTAGTTAATAAACTGCCCTTAACATGACTTCCACGCTCCCTCCACACAAAAAAGCCAGAGCCTTAAAACCAGGAAGCCCCCGTCCGGCAAAGGAACTGTGCAGCGAATGCGGACTGTGCGACACCTACTACGTCCACTACGTCAAGGAAGCCTGTGCTTTTATCACTCAGCAGATAGACACTCTAGAAGCACAAACCCACTCCCGCAGCCGTGACTTAGATAACCAAAACGAACTGTACTTTGGCGTTCACCAGTCAATGACAGCGGCTCGGAAAAAAGAGCCGATCCCAGGTGCCCAATGGACAGGAATAGTCAGCACCATTGCCATTGAAATGCTAAATCGCGGCATGGTAGAAGGCGTCGTCTGCGTGCAAAATACCAAAGAAGACCGCTTCGGTCCTATGCCCGTCATTGCCCGTACCCCAGAGGAAATACTGGCAGCCCGTGTAAATAAACCAACTCTTTCACCAAACCTGTCTGTATTAGAGCAGGTGGAAAAATCAGGAATGAAGCGGCTATTGGTAATTGGTGTTGGTTGTCAAATTCAAGCATTAAGAGCAGTACAGAAGCAACTCGGTTTAGAAAAACTTTACGTACTGGGCACACCCTGTGTAGATAACGTTACCCGCGCTGGACTGCAAAAATTCCTCGAAACCACCAGCCGCTCTCCCGACACCGTGGTGCATTACGAATTCATGCAAGACTTCCGGGTTCACTTCAAACATGAAGACGGTTCCACAGAAACCGTGCCCTTCTTTGGCTTGAAGACGAACCAACTCAAAGATGTCTTCGCTCCCTCCTGCATGAGTTGCTTTGATTACGTCAACTCCCTAGCTGATTTAGTCGTTGGTTACATGGGCGCCCCCTTCGGGTGGCAATGGATAGTTGTGCGGAACCAACGGGGACAGGAAATGCTCGACTTGGTACAAGACGTTTTGGAAACTCAACCAGTCATGTCCCAGGGCGATCGCAAAGCCGCAGTTCAACAAAGCATACCAGCATACGACAAAGGCGTCACCCTCCCCATGTGGGCAGCGAAGCTGATGGGAGTGGTGATTGAAAAAATCGGTCCCAAAGGCTTGGAATACGCTCGGTTTTCCATTGATTCCCACTTGACGCGGAATTACTTGTATGTGAAGCGGAATCATCCGGAAAAATTAGATGCACATGTACCGGAATTTGCCAAGCGTATTGTGGGTCAGTATAAGTTACCGGAATAAGGTTGCGCGCAAAGACGCAAAGAACGCGAAGAAATTCTTGTGCGCCTTGGCGGCTTGGCGCGAAATTATTACAACCCATTCACCAGACGAGTGATACCGTCTTTAATCATTACCTCGCCGAAGTTGATGAGTAAGCCAAGGCGCTTGTTAGCAAGGCGAAGGTATGTTATCAGTTGTTTTTTGTGTACTGGATGAACTGCTTCCAAAGACTTGATCTCGATAATTACCTTGCCTTCAACTATCAGGTCTGCTCGAAAGCCTTCCTCAAACTGTATACTCTCTTGAGCCACTCCCCCGTTTTAAAAACGGGGGATTCAGGCATCAGGCAGAGATTGCAGGCACAGCCTGTCTGACATCTCCTACGCCTAGAGTCGAACTCCCGACTCTTTTAATATTTTGTGCGGCATTTGCGTCTCGGTCATTGATTGAATGACAGGACGGACAACGCCAGCGTCTAACGGATAAATCCAGTTCGTCTAAAACATGACCGCAGCACGAACAGGTCTTGCTGGACGGATACCATAGGTCTACATAGACAATGCGCTTACCCTTCTTTTTGGCTACCCATTCTAGGATTGACAAGAAATCACCATTAGCCAAGTCATTCACCTTACGCCCCCAGAGGCGCTGCATCCCCTTCAGGTTTAGCGTCTCAAAGCACAGCACATCAAACTGGTCGGTCAACTTATGGGCAAGCTTCCAGAACCAGTCACGCCTACGGTTAGCAATAGCCTCGTGACAACGGACTAAATGTTTTCTTGCTTGCTCTCGGTTGCTTGACCCTTTCTGCTTTTTAGAGTGCTGCTTGGATGCTACTGAGAGTGTGTGGAGAGAAGTTTTTAGGAATAATGGCGAGGAAATACTAAACCCTTCGGAACAGGTGAGAAACGTCTTCAACCCAAAGTCAAATCCAGCTATCTTACCAGTCTCGAACGTGACTTCTGGTGTTGAATATCCGTCTACAACAACAATCATAAATAGCTCACCATTAGCCGTGCGCTTGATGGTTAATGTCTTAACGGTTCCATCTATTTCCCTAGAGTTCCAGTATTGATAAACTCGACCTCCTATCTTGACTCGATTTCCTCCCAAGAACTTGTATCCAGCTTGCTTAAGCGTGAATGACTTGTATTTCTTGACCTTCTTAAAACTCGGTGGCTTAACCCCCTTTTTGTGATGCTTGAAAAACAGTTGATAGGCTTTGTCGATTCGTTGGCAGATATCCTGTACAGCCTGAGAACCCACTAACTGCCAGAACGGATTGCGCTTTCGGAGTTTGGCAATATGCTTCTGAAGTCGCGCACAGTTCAAGTGTTTGCCCCACATCCGGTAATACCGACGATGGAGAGCAATGCAATGGTTATAAATTACCCCAGCAGCATTAATTGTCCGCTTGAGGTATTTATTCCGTTTGTGGCTGTACAACTTAAACTTCAGAGTTTTCATAGAGCAATAGTAACATGAATTGTAGATGAGTTACAGTGGTCTACATGAAAACTTCTTACAATCATTACAACCACGCCATTGGTCTTGCCACAGTTCATTTAGTCTGGATACCTTGCAGGCGCAAACGGGTCTTTGCCAAGAACGAGAGTCTAAAACTAAGATGTATCGAGATTTTTCACTCTGTAGCTAATGACAAAAAATGGATTATTAAAGCCTTAGAGGTTGCCCCTGACCATATACACCTACTGGTAGAATATGATCCACATCATTCAATCGCTCAAGTAGTCAAAGCTTTTAAGGGCAGATCCAGCCGCTATCTAAGACAAGAATTTCCTGAACTATTGTCACTCCCTAGCCTGTGGACACATTCTTATATGTTTGACACAACTGGAAAAATCAGCACACAGAAAGTATTGGCATACATCAATGACCCTCATCACGGATGAATAAATTCATCCGTCCGCTTATATCCCCCGAATTGAATTCGGGGGCTTTACGCTCACACTCGTAAACTACCGGAATAGGCTGCTGGCGAACAACCCTCAACCCTCGCCTCTCCAATTCATAAGCTAAAGCTGTCTCATACACAGATTCAAATAACCCCGGACCCAATGTAGTGTGAACCTTGTAATACCATTTCTTGATGAAGATGCGCCAAATTATCAGCCTGGGTCAGCTTGTGGCTTTGTTCGTAGAGCCAGTGGCTTCAGCCTGTGGGGAAATAAAGTGCAGCCTCATACAGAATTGGTATAAGCAGCATCAACAATCTCCTTTGCGACCTCATTCTCCGTCATCTCAACTAACCTCTTAGCGCCTTTGCGCCTTTGCGCGAAACCATTTTAAGCAACTCCCACTGCATCAATAGCCGCTTCCAGCGCGATCGCCACATGTGCCCAATGAGTACCCCCCTGACAAAACACGGTATAAGGTTCTCTCAGCGGACCATCGGCGGAGAATTCCAAGGTGCTACCCTCAATAAATGTCCCTCCAGCCATGACTACAAGGCTCTCATACCCCGGCATTTCCGCTGGTACGGGGTCGAGGTAGGAACCAATGGGTGAATGCTGTTGAATGGCTCTACAGAAGGCAATCAGCTTTTGTGGTGAACCCAGTTGGATTGCTTGAATCACATCTCGACGGGGAGCAAGGGGTGCGGGATTGACTGGGTAGCCCAATTTGTGAAATACATAACCAGTCAGGTGAGTGCCTTTCATTGCCTCGCCCACCATTTGTGGTGCTAGAAATAACCCTTGATACAGCAGGCGGTTTTGGTCAAAAGTTGCACCACCGGCACTACCAATTCCCGGTGCGGTGAGGCGACAGGCGGCGGCTTCTACCAAGTCCGCACGACCGGCGACGTATCCCCCTGCAGTAACAATTGTGCCACCGGGATTTTTAATTAATGACCCCGCTATCAAGTCAGCACCTACGTGGGTTGGTTCTTTGGTGTCAATAAATTCACCGTAACAGTTATCAACAAAGCAAATGGTGTTGGGGTTTTGTTGTTTGACGATGTGAATGATTTTTTCAATCTCATCAATGGACAAGCTGGGGCGCCAGGAATAACCGCAGGAACGTTGGATGTGGACTAATTTGGTGTCTTCTCCCACAGCTTTGCTCAAAGCTTCCCAATCTATAATTCCTTCTGGGGTGAGTTCCACTTGGCGGTAACGAACGCCCATTTCTATAAGGGAACCTTGTCCTTCACCCCGTAAACCTATGACTTCTTCTAATGTGTCGTAGGGGGCACCCACTACTGCTAACATTTCATCACCGGGACGGAGGACACCGTATAGGGCACAGGCGATAGCATGGGTACCAGAGACAAACTGAATTCTCACTACGGCTGCTTCGGCACCCATGACCTCAGCAAAGACTTTATCTAAGGTGTCTCGTCCTAAGTCATCGTGACCGTAACCGCTGACCCCTGCAAAATGGTGGGCGCCGACACGTTGATTTTTAAAGGCTTCCAGGACTCGTTTAAGATTTTGCTTGACCTGAGAGTCAATTCCGGAAAAAATTCGTAACAGTGCCTGTTCTGCTTCCCGCAGCTGTGTAGAGCTATTCATTAGTTCCTCGTTAAACAAAATAATATGCGGATCTTTGGATCGCGCAGACTAGGCTGGACAATTCGTATTCGGGTTACTGCATGACGATAGCTACCTCAACCAAACAAAAACTCAACTGGGTTAACATCTTATTTTTCGCACTTTTGCATATCGGAGCGGTATTTGCCTTTTTCCCTAGCTTCTTTAGCTGGAAGGCAGTAGGTGTAGCTTTGTTACTCTACTGGATAACAGGTGGCTTAGGTATTACCCTAGGATTTCACCGCCTGGTTACCCACCGCAGTTTCCAAACTCCTAAGTGGCTGGAATATTTTCTGGTGTTGTGTGGTACCCTCGCTTGTCAAGGAGGCCCCATAGAGTGGATAGGTACACACCGTATTCACCACTTGTACTCAGATCAACAGGCTGACCCCCATGATTCCAACAAGGGTTTCTGGTGGAGCCACATGGGCTGGCTGACTTATCACAACTCAGCAGAAGCTGATGTCCCTCGGTTTACGAAAGACATTGCCGAAGACCCAGTTTATCAGTTTTTAGACAAGAATATGCTTGGGCTACAAATTGCTCTGGGTGTAGTCCTGTTATTATTAGGTGGTTGGTCTTTTGTCTTCTGGGGAGTTTTTGCGCGGATTGTCTGGGTTTACCACTGTACCTGGTTGGTTAACAGTGCCACCCATAAATTCGGCTATCGCAGCTACGAATCAGGCGACAAATCGACTAATTGTTGGTGGGTAGCGTTACTCGTTTTCGGTGAAGGGTGGCATAACAACCACCATGCTTTCCAATACTCTGCTCGTCACGGATTAGAGTGGTGGGAAATCGACTTAACCTGGATGACGATTCAATTGCTGCAAGCACTTGGTCTGGCTAATAACGTAAAACTGGCTGAGAAAAAGTAATAAACTTGTGGGGGCGAAGGATTTATAGAAATGTCTAGAGATTTAAAATCTTACTATTCTAAACAAAGACTTTGCCCTTACCTGTTACAAATATTTGCTTTACTTCTCTAGTTGGGCAGAATGCCTGAAGTAAAAAGCTTTTTCTTACAGTTATTATCGCCTTTCTGTAAGGGTGTAGCATTGTTGCGACCCTATTGGAAATAATGCTTGTTTGGGGGCATCTAAAACGGGAAGTAGGGGCGGGGTTTCCCCGACCGGCGGGGTTTCCCCGACCGGCGCGTTTTCCCCGACCGGCGGGGTTTCCCCGACCGGGGGGGTTTCCCCGACCGGCGCGTTTTCCCCGACCAGGACGGTTTCCTATACGATACTGATTGCTGAGTTCTGAGTTATTAATTCAGAACTCAAAACTCAGGCAGGATAAATACCTCCACTACACAATTTTTTCCGATATGGCTTAGGTTGGTTTAACCCAACATTTATGTTCATAAACTTTGCTCCAAGCCACAAACAGAAGTGCAACAGTACTAATATCTTCGGTAAGTGCCTTGGTAGTTGAGGAGTGTTTTTTTGCAGGTAATCATGACGACATCAATAATTAACCGTCCACAGCTAGAATCTGACTTTGGTGATTCCAACTTCAAGCTGAAAGATATTATCAAAACCCTCCCCAAGGAATGTTTTCAGAAGAACCGATTCAAAGCTTGGACAGGTGTAGTACTTAATGTTTTAATGGTAGCTTTGGGTTATGTCAGCCTAGTATTTTCTCCTTGGTATCTTTTACCCCTAGCCTGGATTTTTACAGGCACCGCTTTGACAGGTTTTTTTGTCATCGGTCATGATTGCGGTCATCGTTCTTTTGCTAAACGCCGCTGGGTAAATGATTTAGTCGGGCATATATTTTTCGCGCCTTTAATTTACCCCTTCCACGGTTGGCGGATTGGACATAATTACCACCATAAACATACCAATAAGCTGGATTACGACAACGCTTGGCACCCAATTAGAACAGAAGTATTTGATAGTTGGAGCAACACCAGTCGCTTCACTTTTGAGCGGTTCGTCCGTAATAAATTATGGTGGGTAGGTTCCATCGGACATTGGGCTGTTCACCACTTTGACTGGCGCAATTTCCCCAAAAAAGACCAAGCTAACATTAAACTTTCCACTACTGTAGTAGTTCTGTTTGCTGCGATAGTTTTTCCCGCTCTCATCGCTACTACTGGTATTTGGGGATTTATCAAATTCTGGTTTATTCCCTGGATGGTTTACCATTTCTGGATGAGTACCTTCACTTTGGTTCACCACACTACCGCCGAAGTTCCTTTCTTAACAGCAGATAAATGGAATGAAGCTCTTGCTCAGTTAAGTGGTACAGTTCACTGCGACTATCCAGCCTGGGTAGAGTTTCTTTGTCACGATATCAATGTCCACGTTCCCCATCACCTTTCCACCGCTATTCCTTCTTATAATTTGCGCCTTGCTCACCGTAGCTTGAAGGAAAATTGGGGCGATTATATTCGGGAATGCCGTTTTTCTTGGTCATTAATGAATCAGATTACCAACCAGTGCCAACTGTACAAAACAAACGAAGGATATATAACGTTTGACGAATATTATGCCAAGCGATAAATCAGAATTTCTGATTTAAATCCAAATGTTGGGTTTAGTTGCAAAATATCCTGCTGAGAACAGTTACAATTTATTAAGCCAGTGGACATGAATAAATTTAAAGTTCCTACTTGATTTCATTTATGTCCACTTTCTTAGATAAAACTACAGAGAAAGACAGATAAACACTTCTGAATTTAGCGGTGTTTACTAGTAGGTAGCTACAGTATGTTTGCCTAGTTTGTAGTTAGCCCTTAAGCGCTGATAGAAGCGATAAACTCCTCGCTACGAACTGGTAAATGTATTTAGCTAATTACTTGGCTTCTCACTTGTTTTATAGCGGTTATTTTTTGGCGAAGTACCCTATAGGGACGCAAAATTTTTGCGCCTCTATAATTCGGTGGACACTTTCCAAGAGTTTTTGTTTTCTAACCTCTTCGGAAGTGCCCCTATTTGTTGTGACCAATATTTTGTGTGTTGCCCAGAGTATATATCGGCTTCAGTTTTTCCTGTTAATTTAGTAATTCAATCAAGTGCAGTCCAACACTATCAATTTAAACAGTCAGACCGTCGAAGCATCATCTGCCGAAGGTAGTATTAAACTCCCCTTCACTCTTGGTGATTTGAAAGCTGCTATTCCGGCTGAATGCTTTCAGCCTAATTTAGGAAAGTCCCTATTTTTCTTCTTTCGGGATATCCTGATTATCGGTCTGCTTTATGCAGCAGCAGCTTATCTCGATTCTTGGTATTTCTTCCCAATTTTCTGGGTAATGCAAGGTACGATGTTTTGGGCTTTGTTTGTAGTCGGTCATGACTGCGGACATCAATCTTTTTCTAAGAAGAAATGGCTTAATGATTTAATAGGTCATCTTAGCCATACGCCCATTCTTGTACCTTATCACGGTTGGCGGATTAGCCATAGAACTCACCATTTAAATACCGGACATCTCGATAACGATGAAAGCTGGTATCCTGTCAGCGAATCAGATTATAATGCAATGCCCCTAGTCCAAAAAATTGGACGTTATTATGCGTTATTGCTGGCTTATCCAGTTTATTTGTTTAAGCGTTCTCCTAACAAGGAAGGCTCCCATTTTGACCCCAGAAGTTCAATTTTTAAACCATCAGAGAAATGGGATATCATCACTAGCACAACCTTGTGGTGTTTAATGGTAGGTTTGTTAGGTTTCCTCACCTATCAATGGGGTTGGATGTGGTTGTTAAAATACTACGCTGCTCCCTACATTGTGTTTGTCATGTGGCTGGATTTAGTGACATTTTTGCACCATACTGAGCCAGATATTCCCTGGTATCGCGAAGGTGAATGGACTTTCCTTAAGGGTGCTATTTCCACAATTGACCGCGATTATGGCTTTATCAACCATATCCATCATGATATTGGTACCCATGTGGCTCACCATATTTTCCTCAACATGCCACACTACAATTTAAAAAAGGCCACTGAGGCAATTAAACCGATTATGGGTGAATATTACCGCAAATCGGATGTGTCAATTTGGAGTGGTTTCTGGAACTCAATGTTTAGCTGTCATTTTGTTCCGGATAGTGGCAGTAAGGTTTACTATACATCTCCCAGTCAATTAGTTAAAGGCGAATAATTGTCTGTTTAGCTAATATCTAATACACGGGATTGCACTTAGTATTGTTAGGGGTACAACGTAGGTTGTACCCCTCTCATCTTTTTTTACAATCAAGTGTTTGGCTTCAGTAGGATTCAAACAAGCCAAAGGAACATAGAAATTATTACTCATTATTATGAGTGTAGGATGGGTATTTAATTATCCACGCTAGCTACTTAAATTACAAATAATCCAGTAAAAGTTACAAATTATTTAAAATTTGCCATTTCCTTGGACAATATGCTTAACTGTGGTCAGGGTTTCTAAACTAATAATTCCCCGCCGATGTCCTCTTTGGTTAGACATCCCCAGGAAAACTGAGTCTTTCCCGGAAGGAATGCGAGAAAAGCGGGGAGAGGCGTTAATGTAACTAGTAGCGCTATTTACCCCTAGGGCAAATTGCCGACTTTCTTGATAGGATTCGGTGACAATGCAGTCAGCGTGACCACTACTGTATTGATTAATCCAAGCGATCGCACTATCTAAGCTATCTACCAGTTTAAAAGCTACTTTTTTAGTTAAATAAGCGCTGCCCCAATCGGAATCTGGAGCTAGTTTCAAACCGGGGAAGGCTCTAACTATTTCAGTATCGCCTTTAATCTCAAATCCTTTTTCCTGCAAGCTATTACACAGTGTTGCCAAAGATGATGGCAACACTTGACGGTGAATTAGCACTTTTTCTATGGCGTTTACTGGGTCTGGTTCACTCTGGTGACTATCGACAATTATCGAGCGCACCATCTCTAAACTACCACTCAAAGACCAGTACAGGTAGCAGTTACCCATTGCTGATTTTAGTACTGGTGCTGTTGACTGTTTCCCTACCTGCTGAATTAAGTTGGAACGTCCGTAGGGAATAACTAAGTTGATATATTGGTCTTGGGTGACTAGATCTCGAATTGATGCACAGCGTTCAGATGATAAGAGTTGTACACACTGAGCGGGCATACCCACTTCATAGAGGGCATTTTCTAGGGCACTAACAATAGCGGCGTTGGAATGGCTAGCTTCTGTACCGCCCTTCAAAATTAGGCTGTTACCTGTTTTAATGCACAAACCAGCAGCGATCGCTCCCAATTCTGGAAATGACTCATAAATAAATGAAATCACTCCCAAGGGCATTAGTTGCGAGTAGGTTTGTGAATCCTCTAGTTGATAGTCAGCGTTTCGTACCCGACGAATGGGATCTGATAACTCCCCTAAGCGGTGCAAAATTTCGATGGTGGTGGAAAGCCGTTCCGGGGTCAGCTTTAACCAATCTAAAATTAGCTCTGGTACTGCCATTTCCCGACTAGCTTCTAGATCCAGCGTATTTGCCTCTAGAATGTCTTCCAATGACTGTTTAAGAGCCTTGGCCATGGCAAACACTGCCCGACTGCGCTCGATGCCTTTGGTAATACCCAACTTCAGGGAAGCTTGATAAGCACGCTTGGCTGTGGCGATCGCATCGGGACAATTATCAAAATCATCTACCTCTGTCATCGGGTTAACGTCTGTAGGTAAGCCAGACCATTAGTGCTGGCAAAATCGCCAAAATCACTGCCACCATTGCCCATATTAATATGTTGGAAGCATTTGGCAACTTGAGAGCCAATGGTAGCCATACAATCACTAGCACAAAAATAATCAACAGCGCTACGGGAAGATAACTATCTCCAAACTTGGAGGTAGCCACCAACCAACGGGAACCCGTCCAACGCCAAGCTCGTTTGTATGGGTAAGTCGTGGATAATTGCTCCAACACGTACCCATTATCTTCTACCACAAATATCTGTTGACAGCGATCGCAACCAAAGGCTTCTGTCAACGTAATCGGCTTTAACTGTCCGCGTCTGCGACACGGACATGGATATTCGTTACTTAAATCTATTTTTTGGGCTTTTTGAGGTTGCACAAGCGGTCTATTTACTGGAGCTTTTTTATTAAAAGGTAACAACACATCATCTTTTGGTAGATGCCCCTAGGGGAAACTACACTCCGATGGATTTTTTTATAACATTTATAGATTTATCTTCCTATTGCCCACAGATATATTTTAGATGCTGTACCAAAAAAGGTAATCAGTACCTTGCACTGGAATTATAACTGTTGAGCTTTATCCAGTGTAGTGCATCTGACCATTCCGACAATGGAATTAATCCTTAAACAACTACTTAACAGTATCGTTTAAGGTTAAATATAAATTCCTGTTTGTTTTTTGTTTTATTAAGCGGGTAACGCGATTCGAACGCGCGACATTCACCTTGGCAAGGTGACGCTCTACCACTGAGCTATACCCGCGACCAACAATTTATTATCTTTTCATGTTTTTCTAGTTTTGTCAACACCCTATTGGAAAATAGTTCTAAGTAGGTAATGGGTAATGGGTAATGTTGTGTCTCCCTCGTCTCCAATCCCCAATCTCTAGTCCCTAACCTCTGTTTCTGGACTCAACTCGCCGATGCTGGCACTTTTGAGGGATACTGGCAGAGACTGGGAATTGCGAGCATAGGGTTCTTGCGTCTGCGAGCGAATTTGTTGCATCAGGTTAGCCATTTCCAAGGCGTTCATCGCATAGTTCCAGCCGAGATTGCTTTTAATTCCTGCCCTTTCTAGAGCTTGCTGCATTGTGTCAGTGGTCAAAATGCCAAAAATTACTGGTATGCCGGTTTGAAAGCTAGCGGCGGCAATGCCCTTAGCCACTTCCGATGATACATAATCAAAATGAGGTGTTTGACCCCGAATGACCGCCCCAAGACAAATTATGGCATCATAGCGGTGAGAGGCTGCCAATTGCCGAGCTACTGTCGGCACTTCAAAGCTACCTGGAACCCATATGTAGTCCACCTGAGTACCCTGGGGGTTAATATCGACGCCGTGGCGTTTTAAGCCATCTTGGCAGCCTTCTAGCAGCTTGCCAACCACTAAGTCATTGAAGCGAGCAATCACGATGGCAAACCGAAAAGGTTCTGTCTGAGTAAAATTTCCCTCGAAAACAGCCATGAGCGTCTAGTCGTAAATTGGTGTACATAAATAAACAGTGCTGAGTACTGGGTGCTGAGTACTCAGCACTGTTTAAGTAGATAGAACTCGTGCCCTATACCACGAAAAAGTTCAATATGGCAACTAAAACTACCAAGCCGAACCAAACTCCAGAGCCAACCCAAAGCAGCTTTTTAGACTCTACCCAGTTTTGTGGAGAAGCGTAAGCAACAGGTACGCCAATCACCATCACAAAAGACATGAGAACCAAAGCGACTAAAGCAAGTTGGAATATTATTGTCATTTTCCCTTCTCCCAAAACAGCAACATATTGAATCGAGATTTCCTTATTTGTACGCTATCAGAAATTGCATCATTTGAGTCATTAGTCGTTAGTCATTAGTTATTAGTCATTAGTCGTTAGTCAAAGCGCCTTTACCAGGTATGAGGTTTGCTACTCAAATATAAAGCGGTCAATATTAATACTGAACATTCAGGACTCAGCACTCAGGACTGTTTCCCACTATGGATCTAATTCTTTGTCACACAACTGCTGATTTTGACGCCGTGGGGGCGGCGGTGGGGTTAACTCGCCTGCTTCTGGGAAGTAAAATTGTGCTTACAGGCGGTGCCCATCCTGCGGTACGGGATTTTTTGGCATTACATCGGGATGAGTATCCCTTGATTGAACGGCGGTCGGTGAATCCCCAAAAAATTCGGACTTTGGCTGTGGTGGATACCCAACGACGCGATCGCGTGGGTAAAGCTGCAGAATGGTTTGATTTACCGAATGTGGCAGAAATTATCATTTATGACCACCATCTAGAACAACCAAGGGATATTCCCGCTACCCAATTACATCTTCACCCCGTGGGTGCTACTACGACTTTAATGGTGGAGGAATTGCAAAAACGGGGACTTTCCCTGACTACCGCCGAAGCTACTGTGATGGCTTTGGGTATCCATGTTGATACTGGTTCGTTAACCTTCGACCATGCTACACCACGGGATGCTCTAGCTTTGGCGTGGTTGATGGAACAGGGAGCCAGTTTGGCGGTGATTGCTGAGTATATTGAACCTGGATTGTCCCCCGAATTACAGCAACTACTATCCGAGTCCCTAGAGAAACTACATTATTTGTGCTTCCGTGGATATACGCTTAGCTGGGTCAACATTCACACGGATAATTATGTACCAGGATTATCGAAGCTAGCATCCCAGTTGATGGAATTAACAGAGATTGATGCCTTGCTGCTGGCAAATGAATATCCGGTGGGGGAAGCTGAAGACAGCCGCTTCACAGTTATTGGACGCTCCCAAATACCAGGTACTAATCTCAACCAATTATTCCAACAATTTGGTGGTGGTGGTCATCCCAAGGCAGCATCCCTTGCTTTACGTGGCAAAGAATTTGACAACATATTCCACCAATTGCTTGACCAATTCAAAGCTACAATACCCCATCCACCCACCGCACGGGACTTAATGTCATCCCCTGTGCGTACTATTCGTCCTGAAACTACCATTGAGGAAGCCCAACGGATTCTCTTGCGCTACGGACATTCTGGATTGTCTGTAGTCAATACGGAACACCAGTTAGTGGGGATTATTTCCCGTCGGGATTTAGATATTGCCTTGCACCACGGCTTCAGTCATGCCCCAGTTAAAGGCTACATGACCACTGATGTGAAAACAATTACTCCTGATACGTCATTACCAGAAATTGAATACCTGATGGTGACTTACGATATTGGTCGTCTGCCGGTTCTAGAACATGAACAATTAGTAGGTATTGTCACTCGTACCGATGTATTAAGGGAATTGCATCAACAAAGTTCGGAGTCCAAAGACCTGAGTACTAAGTCTCAACAGTCACTCAGGATTCATGATTCTGCACTCAGCGCTCAATTACAAACCCGCCTCGCGCCTCAACTTTGGGAATTGCTGACCACAGCATCCCAAGAGGCAGAAAAAAGGGGTTGGCATTTATACATTGTGGGGGGAGCCGTGCGTGACTTGTTGCTGGCGAAGGTAGCAGATGGTAACTTGTTAATTCCAGATATTGACCTAGTAGTTGATGGCTTTCATCAAGCAGCGGATGTAGGTGCGGGGGTAGAACTAGCCGCTTCACTGCAAAAAATCTATCCCGCAGCACGTCTGGAAGTTCACGGTGCTTTTCAAACCGCTGCCTTACTATGGCACAAAGACGAGGTCCTAGATTCTCTAGCGCTAGATATTGCCACCGCTAGAACAGAATTTTATCCCTACCCAGCGGCAAATCCAGAAGTAGAAGCAAGTTCCATTCGCCAAGATTTGTATCGTCGTGACTTCACTATCAACGCTATGGCGTTACGCTTAACACCTCCCCGCTCAGGGGAATTACTGGATTTTTTTGGTGGTTTGCTTGATTTACAAGCGAAGCAAATTCGGGTTTTACACCCCAATAGCTTTATCGAAGACCCGACGCGGATTTATCGTGGGGTGCGCTTTGCTGTGCGCTTGGGATTTAAAATTGAACCGCAAACCGAGGGTTATATCCGCTATGCCATTAATAGCGGTGTTTATGACCGCATGAAGAAAGAAAATACTCGTGCCCCTGCCCTGCAAACCCGTCTGAAGGCAGAATTGAAATATATCCTGCAAAACTCTCATTGGCAGGCTGCTTTGCTGTTACTGGCGGATTTGGGGGCACTACAATGCATTCATTCTACCCTCCAGTTGGATAAACAACTGTGGCGACAATTACGGCTGCTTCAGCATTGTTTACGACGATTTGATCCGCAGCACAATCTGGTTCACTGGCAAATGCGCCTAGAAGTGCTAATCTCCCACTTAGCTCCAGAATATCGGGCCCTTGTCGCCAAAAATCTTCAATTACCAGAAGATAGTATTCAACGTTTACAGAATTTAGCTAATGTAGAAGCTAAAGTCAGAGAATGTTTACCGAACTGTCAACGTCCCAGTCAGGTGGTACAGTTATTGCGTCGCTACGACATGGGTATGTTGATTTTAATTGCTATCCGTAGTCAGCAAGCGATAAGGCGACAAATTTGGCTATATTCCACCGTTTGGGGGCACTTGCATCCATTTTTGAATGGCAACGACCTGAAGAAACTCGGTTACAAACCAGGACCCCGCTATCGGCAAATTCTGGATGATTTACTTGCTGCTACCTTAGATGGAGTAATTAAGGATAGAAGTTCCAGCGAGGAGTTTTTAGCCAGAAATTATCCTCTGTAAATTTAAATTACGATTTTGTCATATCCATTACTGATTTTTGAATTCCTTATCACAAATCCTTGCAATGCGTCAGCAATTGTTACAATTTTTAACTGTTAGCACAGCTTTGATCTCTATATTTTTCTGGAGTAGTTTTGCTTTCGCTGCCCAAACAGTAGTACTCAAGTACCGCGTTTTTCGGGAAACTGTTTCAGTAGATGAGTTATCCACCTTTGCGGAAACAGGAAAGCTGAACCCTGGACTAGAAGCAAATTTAGCTTTGGCAGGTCAAAAGCCGCAAGCCTTGCGCGAGACTTTAACAAAACCAGTCAAGGTGAACCCAGTCTTGTTAGATAAGATTCTCAACAGCCGGGTCGGTAATGTCATTTTGGATCAAGTAAGTCAGGTAATACACACACCTTCTGGAAAAGCTGACAGACAAGCAATGCGTGCCGCTTTGGTACTTTCTGCCAGCGATGATGGCAAATTTTCCCTACTAGAAATAATGAAAAAATATCCTACTTCTGAAATAGAAGTGGATGGAGATAGGTTAGAAGGTGCCTATCAACAACTGCGAGGCTTGCAAGGAGGTTTACAAGATTTGCTGGGATTTTGATCATAGGTAATAGTTTGTGCCATTACCCCTTCTGGTATGCGCTCAAGAGCGCACGCTACGCGAACGCAGTCCCCTGAGCGCGGGAACCCCGCTCTTGATCGCTGTCTGACCATTACCCATTACATCAGTAGGCTAATGTTTCTAAAGTTTCTCGCAAATACCGCTGTACTTGCCCATCCAGGCTCAGTTCTTGAAGTTGTGGATCGCGGTGCAGGTGTTCTAGTTGCCAGCGTTGGAATCCAGAACTAGCTGCAATGGCTGATTTGAGACTGTTCCACATTTCAGTGTCAGCAATAAATTCGCGATCGCTAGAAGCAGGAAGTGGAGACATAGTTTTTTTAGTCCTCAGTTTTATCTTTACCGTTAACCTGGGGTAAGATTTGTTTAACTCAACCCCAAAAATTGTTAAATCCTCAGCTATCCTGACTACAGGATAAGGTTTATAATTGTTAGATTCTGTTTCCTTGGTGACGAAACCGCACACCAGACTCACTAGAATTTGCCAAAATTAGCCAAAATCGTCACTTACTGCCTCTGGCTAAAATTAGCACAACAGGGGCATGCAGCGAAGCATTCATAGATGACCAACAGTAGTCAAATTAATATTACTGCTGCCACTATCGCTGAGCAATTTAACTTTCTATTAATTAACCTAAACTCTGAATTATCAGTTTAACGCTCAGATGAGAACCTAGTAGAGGCGTTCCTGTAGAACGCCTCTACAAAGCTCAGCATAAAGCACTACCTATTGGCAGAGGCAAGAGTGCGCCGCTTAGTCACCATCTGATAGGCTTCGATGATGTCACCCATCACCCATTCATTGAATTTATCCACACCGACGCCACATTCAAACCCGGAATTGACCTCGCGAGCATCTTCCCGGATGCGTTTGAGGGAATCGAGGACACCTTCGTAAATCACCTTACCGCCACGACGTACCCGTAGTTTACAGTTACGTAGCAGCTTGCCAGATTGAACATAACAACCTGCAACGGCACCACGACCAACAGGGAAGACAGCACGTACTTCGGCTTGTCCCAGGGGTTCTTCCACCAATTCTGGTTCCAGAAGACCTTCCAAGGCGCCTTCAATGTCTTCCAACAGTTTGTAGATGATGTTGTATTCCCGCACATCTACTGCTGCTTCATCGGCGGCTTGTCTGGCACCACTAGCAAAGGTGGTGTTGAAGCCGATGATTACGGCTTTACTAGCAGATGCTAAGTCGATATCCGTCTCGGTAATCTCACCGGGTGCAGCCAACAATAGGCGGATTTGCACTTCGTTTTGGGGGATTTGTTTGAGGGTACCAATAATGGCTTCCACAGAACCCTGAACATCAGCCTTCAAGATCAAGTTGAGTTCTTTCAACTCGCCTTCCTGAGCTTGAGCGGATAAGGTTGTGAGGGTGACACCGCCCTTGAGGCGGGTTTCCCGTTGTTTCTCGGCACGCTCGCTGGCAAGTGCCCTGGCTTCTTTTTCGTTCTGGAAGACCTCGAATTCGTCCCCAGCGGCGGGTACTTCACTTAACCCCAACACTTCCACAGCGAAAGAAGGGCTAGCGGTATCTACTCTTGTACCTCGGTCATCCATCATGGCCCGGACTTTACCAAATGCCGATCCCGCTACAAGAATGTCACCGACATGCAGTGTACCATTTTGAATCAGCAGGGTAGCAACGGCGCCTTTTGCCTTATCTAGGTGAGCTTCAATGACTGTACCCTTGGCGGCGCGGTCTGGGTTGGCGTGCAGGTCTTCTACCTCAGATACTAGTAGTATCATTTCCAGTAGGGTATCAAGGTTTTCACCCTTGATGGCACTTACGGGCACCATAATGGTATCACCGCCCCATTCTTCTGGTGTCAGTGCATACTGGGTGAGTTCTTGTTTCACCCTGTCTGGCTGTGCCCCTTCTTTGTCAATTTTGTTAATAGCAACCACAATCGGTACACCGGCTGCTTGAGCGTGGCTAATAGCTTCAATTGTTTGGGGACGTACACCATCATCGGCAGCGACAACCAAAATAGCAATGTCTGTGACTCGCGCCCCCCGCGCCCGCATAGCCGTAAATGCTTCGTGACCGGGAGTATCTAGGAACACCACTTGCTGCATTTGACCTTCGTGTTCCACATCGACGTGGTAAGCACCGATGTGCTGGGTAATACCGCCAGCTTCTCCGGCTGCCACTTTGGTTTTGCGAATCGAGTCCAGTAGGGTTGTTTTCCCGTGGTCTACGTGACCCATAATTGTTACCACTGGCGGACGGCGCTGAAGATTTTCCAGGTCTCTTTCATCCAACCATTCGGTCTCTTTGCGGGCTTCGGCTTCTTTTTCGGCGGTTTCGACTTCTACCTCTAACTCGGATGCTACTAAGGTGATTGTGGGAATATCCAAGCTTTGGGTGATATTCACCGCCATACCTTTCATAAACAGGATTTTGACAATCTCGGTGTCAGCTACTACCAAGGCATCTGCTAGCTCTTGGACTGTCATAGAACCTGTAATCACTAGTATTTCTGGACGATCGCGCTTTTGTTCTGTTGGTTCGCGACGGCGCTGTTGGTCGCGGGAACCACTACCCTTTTTACCTCTAGAGACCACAGGTGAACCGCTAGCGTTAGCGCTTGTCTGTTGGGGTGGACGAGCGGCAGCCTTGGGTTTAGGAGGACGAGCAACAGACAGGCTGACTTGTACTGGAGTCAGGTTATCGAGGTCGTCTTCGTCATCCAGGATGAAGTCTTCTTCCTCTAAATCATCCACAATCGGCTTGACACGCTTGTTCTTGCCTGCCTTACCAACTTTAGCGGCCTCTTTAGTTTCATCAATTTCCTCTTCCTGCCATTTTTTACCCCCTTTCACTGGACGGGGCAGAGAAGGGCGCTTCAGAAGAGTTTCTACTGGTTCGATGAGTTCTTCAGTATCTGTTGCCTCATCTTCTGGTAAGTCTGGAGATACTTTTGCCGCTGCTGGTTTCGGACGGTTGGCAATTGCCGGGGGTGCTGATGGCTCCGGACGCAGGGGCTTGGGTCGTTGTAATTCTGTGACTGGCTGTTGCTGGGGTCTACCCGACTTACGCTCCTCCCTGCCAACCTGTTGCTGACGACGTGCGGGTTTTTCTGATCCATCCCCAGTCGCTTCTTTTGCCGGTTTGTGACCCTGTTGCTTACCTGGATGCTGATCCCGTTTCAGGATTGGGCGATCTGGTCGCTCTGAGTTCTCTGTCCCTTCATTATGAGTCTCTTTATCCACAGCAGTCGCAGCCGGTCTAGCGGGTGGAGCAGCCAGTTGTGGTTTTTCGGGCTTTTTCGGTGGATTAGATCCTTTTTCCTGAGTCTGTTTTGTGCGAACGGGGTTATTAGCGTCTGTAGCAGCGGGTTGAGTTGGCGTTGCGTCAGACTGATTGCGTGGTGATGGTCGAGTCGGTGCAGTCGGCTTCATGGGTGAGGCTGGTGCAGCAAAGGGCTTTGGTGCTAAAGGAGTATTGATAGAGTTTGGGGGTTGGGAAGTAGTGGAAGTACTGGCCATATCTGGGGAGCTGGAATGAGAACCCCTGAGCGGCTTAGTAGGTTTACGAATTTCTAATATCTGCTGTTTGTTTGGTAGGGCGGACGGTCTAGGTCGATTACCGCCCTGTGGTGAGTGTTGCTTGTGATGTGTACCGCCTGCTTCCTTTTTCGGGGCTACATGAGTAGCAGCGAGTTTTTCCGCCTCTATACGGATGCACTCTGCTTCGGATTCAGTAATTGTACTGCTATGGCTCTTGACCGCAATATTGAGCTGGTCGCAAATTGCTAATAGCTCTTTGTTATCCAAATTCAATTCCTTCGATAGTTCGTAGATTCTTACTTTGCTGTTGTTCATCCACTCTTCCCCTTTACGTAACAGTTTTAACGGATGGTCGTTGTTAGTGACAACATAATTCATCCTTTGTTTACTGTGTTCTCGCTTGCCGTTCAGATTTTTGCCGGTGCCTCCAACAAGGAAAGAGAGATGTTTCGCTAATTGAGCCACATCAATACCCACCGGGGAGTTGATGCTGACTGTAACTGAGCAGACGCTGCGTGTTAGCTGATTTTCATTTGCTACTTTGCCTGTTTTTTGCCTCTGAATGTTGCACAAAACACTTGAGTTCAACTCTGAGAGTGTATTATTTTGCTGCTAAGCAAACTAAAAGCAGGTTTTGTACACTCATTTACTATTCTGGCATTAACACAGCTATACAAAAGTTGTGATGCCACTATACTTTATATTTGTTTGTCAGCGGACAGAATTTTTAAAGAAACTGCCACGGTGCAACTAATGGTCTTTGTTTGGGAAGGCTACCTTGTTTAATTCTGGTTGGGTTTTGGGTTGGGTTTGTGCGGCTAAGCGTTGCCACAATGTTTCATAGATTGTGTCTGGTAACGATGCATGAAGCGATCGCCCCAGGCGATTTTTTTTCTGAGCCGCAGATAGGCAGCTAGCTTGGGGACAAATATAGGCGGAACGCCCCATCCCCTTATCTAATTGTACCTGTCCTGACGGAAAGACGCGGACAATCCGCCAAAACTCTTGTTTTAAACCTACTCGGCGACAACTAATACAACGTCGATAGTTTGGTTTCATACCTCCTTTGGTGAGTGTTGAGTTGAGTGTTGCGTCCTGAGTTTTGAATTTCAAACTTAACATTCAAAACCCATAATTCAGGACTAGTGGAATGTTTGCTGAGGATTTGACGGTTAATCTTCCCTACTGTCTAAGGTTTCATCATCCTCTTGTTCTTGCTCCAGTTCTAGCTCTTCTAGGTCTTGTTGATTTTCATCCTCTAGTTCATCTAGATCGGCGACATCTTCCTCTGGTATGTATTTTGCTCTAGCAGCAGCAAATTTAGCATCTTCAGCGGCTTGGTCGTACTTAGCGCGGTCTTTAATGTCAATTTTCCACCCAGTGAGCCGCGCTGCTAAGCGGACATTTTGTCCTTCTTTGCCAATTGCTAAGCTTAACTGGTCTTCTGCTACCAAGACGTGAGTTTGTCTGGTTTCTGGGTCCATCAAGCGCACTTCATCCACCCGTGCTGGACTCAGAGCGTTAGCAATGTAGGTTGCCGGGTCGGGAGACCAGCGAATCACGTCAATTTTTTCGCCCCTTAACTCGTTGACCACAACTTGAATCCGCGAGCCTCGCGCTCCGATACAAGCTCCTACAGGGTCTACATCCCGATCTAGAGTATCTACTGCTATTTTAGTTCGTGGACCCACGTGACGGGAAGGGGGGTTTGCCTCCCGTGCCACAGCCACAATCCGTACCACCTCGTCTTCAATCTCTGGTACTTCGTTGGCGAACAGATAGACTACCAACCCCGCATCTGCACGGGAAACCATCAGTTGCGGTCCGCGCTGCTGACCTTGGGACACTTTTTTGAGATATACCTTAAAGGTGGCATTTGCTCGATAGTTATCGTTAGGTAACTGTTCCCGCTTAGGTAATTCCGCTTCCACTTCTGGTTGACCAAAGCCGCTGCTGACTGCCATAATCACCGATTGGCGTTCAAAGCGCAGGACTCTAGCTTGCAGCACTGTGCTTTCTAGGTCTTGGAACTCTTCTTGAACCATTTGTCGCTGCTGATCCCGCAGCTTTTGCGACAGCACCTGCTTGGTTTGCATCGCTGCCATGCGTCCAAATTCTCCTTGGTCTGGGGTGACATCCACCAGTACCGGGTCGCCCACTTGAGCCTCTGGAGCTACTTCCTGGACTTCTGAAAGGGAAATTTCATGGTCAGAATTACTGATTTGTTCAACAATTGTTTTGGTACAAAGGACACGAAAGCCTTCTTCTTCTACGTCTAGTTCTACTTCAAAATTTTCAAAATAATCTTCGTCAAATTGTTTGCGTTCTAAATTTTGCGCCCGTCGATACCGCTCGTAACCTTTGAGGAGCGCTTCTCTAATTGCTGACTGTACGGCGACTTTCGGTAAATTGCGCTCTCGCGAAATGCTTTCTATGAGGTCTTTAAGACCGGGTAAAGTAACCATTGACATAGGGAACTCTCCGTAATTTTTATTTAAGTTAAGTTGCAGAATTTTACCGACAGTGGGAGTTGGGTTCTGAGTTACAGCCTGATAACTCAAAACTCATGTACAGGCGGTTTTACCCTGTTAATCTGTCGTCAGTTGCGATATCTGGTTAAACCCCCCGACCCTACAACAGATCAATGCTTTTATCGGCGTTCATCCAACTGCACTCTAGTGATTAAGGTGCGGGGAATCGAAATAGTCCGACCTTTTTGGTTCAAGTAAACTGCTGTCTCGTCCCGACGAATTAACTGACCCGTCCATTCTTGCTGTCCTTCATGGGGTTGGGAAGTCGTGACTATGACAGCAAATCCTTTAAAAGAAATAAACTCCCGCTCAGTGGTTAATAGTCGGGAAATTCCAGGACTCGACACTTCCAATACGTAAGCATCAGGAACTACATCCGTTGCATCTAGGGTAGCTTCTAAAGCACGGCTCATCCGTTCACAATCATCCAACCCAGTGTCTTGGTGGGGGTTACGAATGTCTAGCCGCAGTACTGGTGGACGTTGGTTGGTGTGAAACACTACCCCGACGACTTCCAAACCCAGTTCTTCTGCCACTGGTGTCGCTAATTCAATAATCTGTGGGACTAGAGGATGAGTCATTAGGCAATTCCAACAAAAAAAGTGGGCACCAACCCACTTCCTGCGATAAGGATATCTTCCAAGAAGTATTTTGACGAACCATTGCTGATTCGTCTCTAAATTGAGTTTAGCGTATTTTAATTGGGGATCGGGAAATGGGGATTAGGCACCTTAGAGTTCTATAGCATTTTCTGGTTTAATCGGTGAAGCGCGATCGCTTGGAGACAGTACTTTGTGCAGAACGCAGTTGTCTGGTTTGTTCTAGTACTTTTTCTAAGTCTTCTTGGGAAAGGCGCTGGACGTAATTTAGCTTGACTTCTTCCAAAAAATCTGATAACAAGTTCTGAATTGTAGAAACGGTATGTTTTTGCTTCAATTCCTCTGCCAAAGCATCACTGAAGCGTTCCATTAATTTACTGGATAATTTGGCAGCAACCGGGTCTTCAACGGCGGAAACTAAAGCGCTATAGACACCAGTAGTTACTTGGGTGGCTATTTGTTCGCTTAGCTGGTTTTTCAGTTGCTTTTGCAAATGTCCCACTCCCGGTAGGTTTTCCAAGTTCCGATAACCGGGGGATTGATTAAAGGCTGTGTCAATGTTGTGGCGCAGGATGGCAATTAGTTCTGGCTGAATTTTAGGTAATACATTGTAAACTGTTGTTTTTACCAATAAACCCGCTAGGGCTTCTACTTCATTTATATTATTAATATCTATATAAGGACGTTGGCTATCTTTTTGAAACAGCCAATTGATTAATTCCCCCCGTTGAATTGAATCTTGAATTTGATTAATTACCCTCACCACAACAATTTCTGTTAATTCTTCGGCAAAAGAAGCTACAACGCCGCGATGAATTTGCTGTCGTAAATGATGTAAACTTATCAATTTTGCTTGGTCAAGTCGCACTGCTACAGGAATAACTCGTAACCAACGCCAAAATGGGATAAGCAATAACACATCATACCAGCGCCATAAGGCTGCATCTAACCAATTAAAGCCTGCATAACGGCGTTTAATATAGTAACTATGACCTAACAATTCTAAAGCAAAAATAGCGATAAATGGTATATCAATTAGCCAAAAATTGTCAATTAATTCGCTATTTTCACCAATGCGTCTGAAGTAATTAATAGCTATTAATGGACGAATTTCTTTATCAAAAAATGCAATTTCTTTTTGCCATTTATTTGCTTCTAGATTCTGCTGACTCCAAAAAATTCTGAAGGATTGCTTAGCAGATTCTTGATTTATATGATCCCGCATCCGATTTTTGATTTTTTCCAGTGTTCCACTTTTATTTGCAGCTGCGAATGGATTACTATCAATCATTTCTACACTTTGATTTTGTAGTTCTTGCAGCAATGCTTCTACTTGGGGTGACTTTATTCCTGTCAAATCTACTTGTTCTTGCAGTTTGTTGACTGTTTGCAGGTATTTATCAGTGTCTCGATGGGGTTCAATGCCTTTAACAGGGTCGTATACTTGGGTGAGTTTGGGGAAATTTCGATAGTAAAAATCCCGCCAAGGAACGTAACTTATATCAAACAAAACTAAACCTAAATTTAGAGTTGCCAAAATGGCCATTAATCTTTCAAACCACAAGTTTGGACGCGGGGAGGATTTACGGGTAGAAACTAACATGATTTTTTTAGCTGATATTTTATAGATTTATGAAAGTTTTTGGCATGGGCATGGTGATAAAAATTAATCGGCTATTGAGTAGGATATAAAGAATAAATGATGACAAAATCTTGATAGCATCGGAGATTAACTGAGGTTAGTTAAGGTCAAATACATCTATAGACGGATGCGATAAAT
>JAYKJH010000069.1:0-15967 GCA_035285345.1 Nostocaceae cyanobacterium
TGCAAACGACTCAAAGATTAGCTGAAACTAAGAAATTGTTAATCAAAACACAGCTTTAGAAAAAGACGATGACCGGACTTCCCCAATCCCTTACAGAAGCGATCGCTCAAGCCCGTGAAGCCACCAAAGCCGCAATCGCAGATGGTTATACAAGACTACAGGTAGAGATACTGTTTAGCGAACTCAAACCGATGCCTGTAGCCCTGGAATTTCTCCCTGTCTTTGAAGAATACGGGGACAGACTGAAAGTGTTATTCCCCGATGCTGGTGGTGCAGCCTTGGCGCGTCGCGACTGGAAAGATGTACCCTTTAATATCACCGACATTGGCACCGGCAGAATCCCCATCGACAGCAAAATCAGTCCCTCAGATGAGATATTCTTCATGATTGCTCCTACCTCGGTAGAAGTCACCCAGGTGGAACAAATCGCTCTGTTAGTGGGGGAACGTCCGTTGATCATGCTCAATCCTCGCCTAGAAGACTTAGGAGCCGTCGGGATTGGTTACGCTTCCCGACAATTGCGGGAGCGCTTCATCAGCACCATTGAATCTTGTTACCATTTACGTCCCATTGAAGAAGAAGCCGCAGTACGGCGTGCTTATCCCGGTTCCTGGGAAGTATGGCTGAAAAATGGCGAAGATTACGAAAAAATTGTCGAATTACCCAAAAAACCCTCCGGTGATGATTTAGATGCGCTCCTGATGAAAGAACAACCACTCCCTACTACTCCCGACGAACGACCCAGCAAGAAAAAATCTGGCTTTTTCAACGGTTTACAGCGGTTTATTAAAGCACTGAATAATTAGGGAATAGGGACTGGGGAATAGGGTTGGGGGAATGAATATAGAAATTTACCCATTCCCCATTACCCATTCCCGAACCCTAATTCCCCTGCACCGAAGCATTCAAGGTTTTATTAATGCGATCGCGTGTTTCTAGGATGTGTGCTTTGGTATATTCATCTGAACCGCGTGCTTTGTTGAGTTCTTCACCCAGTTGCCGTAATTTGTACCACGCTAAGGTGCGAGCATCTTCTGGTACTGCTTCCTTTCGCAATACCATATCCGTCAACAGGTTGAGATATTCCCGCTGCAAGCCGCGTCGCAAGCTCTGAATTTTCACCGGCTTGCCATCGGCTTTGATTATCTCCGTCCAAATTCCAGTTTGCAAAGAATCAAATAATTCTGGGATGGTGAGATTTTCCTGGTTGGGATTTTTTAATTCAATGTCCTTAAGGCGGGTGAGGCGATCGCGTGACAGCAAATCCCGCAATACCCCACTTTGTAGGAACAATACTAAGTCGTGAATCGGATAATCCAAGCGACCAAACTGGATATCGCTACCCCAGTGATACCAACGGGAAGGAGCCAACTTATTGAGTAACTGGGGAGGGAACTCAAAGGCTTCTGGGGAAAAGATATAGCGCTGCAGAGTCGCTAAGGCTTGTCGCTGTTTTTGGACGGGAACAGCTTGGAAGGGTAAACCTGCTTGTGGATTTCCCCCACGGTTGCGGAAGAAAGACTGACCCCCAATGTATTTACTCGTGTAATAGGTATGCTGTAAATAATGCCCCAATATGGCGTTAAACCGCTCGTTTAATTCCGTGTAACTCTCTCCTGGAATCGGATAGCGTTTATTCAAGCGTTCCCACATCAACCGTGCATTTTCTAACTGCCATTGGGAATAAACCAAGACATCATCACTATTATCCCAAGCATCAGCAGTCGGATCGAGGTCAGAGATATCCTCATCCGTAGCGTAACTCAACTCGGGTCGGTAAGACTGGGAAGCAATATCATCCAAAAACCGCTTTTCCGCCATCGGATTAGTCGCACCAGAATGACTATAAGCGTATTGAATCGCCCAAACATCATAGGGTCCGACTTGATTGGGAAAATAATCTCCCTGCTTCACCCCTTGAGGTGCAAGATTCGGGGGAATATAATCCATCACCGAAGTCGTCATCCCCTTTTGCTGGGTAATCTCAGTATTGTTCATCTCCTCCGGCTTCAGGAAAGTGCTACCCCGGAAATTGTGACGCAAGCCGAGGGTATGTCCCACCTCATGGGCAATTACCAACCGTAAATATTGATTGATATACTGTTTCAGATCGTCACTGCTGGGTAAGGTGTTTTGCAGCAGTGACATCGCCGTGGAACCGAGAGCTAAATTTTCCGCTGCTTCCATCCGAAAACACAGGTCATACTCCCCAGCTAACTTCGCCAAACCATTAGCCGGTCCTTTACCCATCCTCTGTAAACCATTACCGCAGATATTACGATTTCTGATCAACGCAGTTAAGGAAGACCGAGAGGGGGAAGAGTTTTGTTCCACCAGTCGGCTGTATTCCTTCTGGAGTCCGCGCACAAAGCTAGCATCCACCAGAATATCCGCATCTAAAATTTCCCCCGTCAACGGGTTCACCCGTGACGGACCCATAGCAAAATAGCCATCAATAGTATTTATCCAGCGAATCGTATTGTAACGCACGTCCGCCGGGTCCCAAGTAGCATTATCAGGCATTTGTCGGACTTCAATGGCATCTTGAAACCCCGCTGCTTCAAAAGCCTTATTCCACATCAGCACCCCTTCTTTAATAGCTTCGCGGTATTCTAGGGGAACGGCATTTTCAATCCAGAAGACAATTGGTTTCTTGGGACGGGATAGGGGTGCTTTCGGGTCTTCCTTTTCTAAACTCCAGCGATTGATGTAACGTGTAAATGGGTCAGTCCGGTGGTTAGATAAATCCTGATAAGCTGTGACGAAATAACCTACCCTTTCATCCGCCAAACGCGGTACATAGGTGTTCTTTTCTGGTAATTGCGACAGACTATAACGCACCCGCAAAGTCAAAGCTCTACTGTCAGGAAGGGTTTCCACATAACTCATCCCATCCTTCCCTTCCCCAGAAAACCCATACACTGATTCTATCTCGATGTTTTGCTCAAAGGCTTTGACATTCCCAAAATAAGACTTGTCCTCGTCTAGAGAATACTGTCCATCTAACATCCAAGACAACCCAGAAGATAAACCCGGTACATCCTTGAGCAACAAGTCTCCCAAATCAATCAACAGGGTTTTACGTTCCGGATGAATGCTTTTAATTGGCAATGCATAAAGTACCGAGTCGCTAAACGAGCGAGCAACCGAACGCGCTTGCGGATCACCTGCACGAGTCCGGAAGTTCACGTTACGAATGACAAAGTGTAAATGGTTATTCACCCGTTGGAAGTAGAATAGGAAATCTTGCAACGGCATCCCGCTATAAATCCCGCGTTCCCCTATCCCCGACTCCAAAGTCATCGTCGCCAGAAAGTTTCTATTTATCTGTTCCGGCTTTACTTCCAGATAAACTTTCCCCTTTTCCTTATCTCGGTACAGGGTAAACATACCCTCTTGCTTTTGGGTATTTTTGATGACTTCATTAAAGTCTTCTAACTCCTCCTTTTCCCCACCTCTACGGGAAGAGCCAGACTTGTTTTCTGCTGTCAACAACTGCAACAAAGGTTGCTGACCTGCTTTGTTAGTATCCTTAACTGCCCATACAAAAGGTTCTCGCTGCAGCTGATTATCCTTGATTACCCAAACTTGCGATTGTGTATCTAGTTGCTGTATATTATCACCCAGATTCTTCCCCAGTTCTTTAGCACTAGCCGGTGCAATTCCTAAACACAATCCTTGTAACAAAAACATATAAAACGTTAGTCTTTTCATCTCAGCCATCCCAGGGCAATACCAGGTTAGAATTTTAAAATAGGGATTTTAAATATATCCTAGTCATCAATGAGATGCGAGAACTTATCACCCTATCTATATAAAATCAACCTCTAGAAAACAATTTCCCGAACAAATATCCTAAGTAGTACAAATATTCTACTACGGTTTAAAAGTTACCTGTTGCTACCTCAGCAATTAACCTCCCAGAAGTCCTCAAACAACAACTGGGACTTCCATAGAACAAATAGCAACGGATGGCTTCCCTAACGGATGTAACGGATAGGTTCTTGGTGATTCCCACAGATAAGCTATCCCTCAGATAGATGAAATTCCTATTTTTCCCATCCAAATTCTGATTTCACTACCAAACTTTGCCACAAAAGATATATTTTTGATAATCTATCCCCCTGATTTCGATTCGATTCGATTCGAGCTATGAAAACCTATCTTGCAGCGGCTATTCAAATGACCAGTACACCTGATTTAGAAAAAAACCTAATTCAGGCAGAAGAACTCATAGAACTTGCAGTCCGTCAAGGCGCTCAATTACTTGGTTTACCAGAAAACTTTTCTTTTTTGGGTGAAGAACAAGACAAACTTGCCAAAGCCGCCATCATTGCTGAACAGAGCGAAAAATTCCTCAAACAAATGGCTCAGCGTTTCCAGATTACCATTTTGGGTGGCGGCTTTCCAGTCCCAGAACAGACAGGTAAAGCTCACAACACAGCCTTGCTGGTAAGCCCCAACGGTGAAGAAATAACTCGTTACAATAAAGTCCATTTATTTGATGTTAACGTCCCCGACGGCAACACTTACCAAGAATCAAATACCGTCAAAGCTGGTGGGCAATTACCATCAGTGTATTTCTCCGAGGAATTCGGCAACCTCGGCTTTTCTATCTGCTACGATGTCCGCTTCCCCGAACTCTATCGCCACTTATCCCATAAAGGCGCCGAGGTTTTATTTATCCCCGCAGCCTTCACAGCTTATACTGGCAAAGACCATTGGCAAGTCCTCCTACAAGCCAGAGCCATAGAAAATACCTGCTACGTCATCGCTCCTGCTCAAACTGGCATCCACTACGCCATGCGCCAATGCCACGGACACGCCATGATTATTGACCCTTGGGGTAATATTTTAGCCGATGCTGGCGACAAACCAGGATTTGCCTTAGCAGAAATTAACCCTGCTCGCCTAGAACAAGTCCGCCGTCAAATGCCCTCTTTACAAAATCGAGTATTTGTGTAGTCTTGGTCAAAAAATGACGAGTAGTAGGGTGGGTAATACTTTGCCCACCCTACTGAGTTAGGACTTACGCAACTGTCACAGATAATTCTGATTTTTTGTTTGTAGTAAGGGCTTCAGCCGTCAAATAAAATGCCTTGACTGGCGATAAACCACATCAAGGCAATGCACTTCTTAACACCTCGGAACGCAGGTATTATACCTGCTAATCGATTTGATATTTGAGATTAACCTGACTGTCTCTAAAATCTCAAATCCTCAATCTAAAATTTAAACAACAATGGTTTTCTTGGTGCTAGCGCTCAGTTCGCCTTTAGCGTATTTAGCAGCAAAGTCATCGAGAGAAACTTGCTTGATTTTGCTAGCGTTGCCAGCAGTGCTAAATTGGTTATAGCGGTCAGCACAAACCTTCTGCATGTACTTGATGGAAGGCTTCAAGAAGTGACGGGGGTCAAATTCCTTGGGATTTGCAGCCAAGGCTTCCCGAACAGCAGCAGTGATTGCCAGACGGTTGTCGGTGTCGATATTTACCTTACGTACACCGCTCTTGATACCTTTTTGAATTTCTTCTACAGGTACACCATAGGTTTCGGGAATAGTACCGCCGTACTGGTTGATGATAGCGATTAAATCTTCGGGTACGGAGGAAGAACCGTGCATTACCAAGTGGGTATTGGGTAGACGACGGTGAATTTCTTCAATCCGGCTGATAGCCAGAATTTCACCAGTCGGCTTACGGGTGAATTTGTAAGCACCGTGGCTAGTACCGATAGCAACAGCCAGAGCATCCACTTGGGTTTGCTCCACAAAGTCAGCTGCTTCGTCGGGGTCAGTTAACAACTGGGAGTGATCGAGTGTACCCTCAAAACCATGACCATCTTCAGCTTCACCCGCACCTGTTTCTAGAGAACCCAAGCAACCGAGTTCACCTTCAACGCTGACACCCAAAGAATGAGCTACGTTCACAACTTCGCGGGTAACATTGACGTTATACTCGAAGCTTGCGGGGGTCTTAGCATCCGCTTCCAACGAGCCATCCATCATGACGCTGGTGAAGTTATTTTTAATTGCTGAATAGCAGGTAGAAGGAGCATTACCATGATCTTGGTGCATGACAATGGGGATATGAGGATAGGTTTCCACCGCAGCCAAAATCAAGTGACGCAGGAAGTTTTCACCAGCATACTTACGGGCACCGCGAGATGCTTGTAAAATAACAGGGCTATCTGTCTCATGGGCAGCCAGCATGATTGCTTGAATCTGCTCCAAGTTGTTAACGTTGTAAGCGGGAATGCCGTAATTGTTTTCAGCCGCGTGATCCAACAGCAGCCGCATTGGTACGAGCGCCATAGATAGTCCTCCTAAATCGGTTGTCAGCGAGTCAGTCGAGAAGAGCGCAATTGTTACGCTAATCTTAAGATATTTTGGGCTTATAGGAAATTATATCTAGTATTGTGTGTTTAGGTTAAAAAAGTTTGCGACATAGCTAGCTGAGCAATAAGCGAAGCTTAACGCCGAGGTGCGGATCGCACTTTCTGGATCAATACAAGCGATGGCGCTATGCACACGCTAAGCGATCGCTCTGGACAAATCTGCAAAATCTCCAGTCCAAAAAAAACAGAGGAGCAATCACTTCCCCTCTGGTGATGGAATTATGCTGACAAAATCATCTTAGGATGGGCATTGCTGGGAAAAATTTTCAACCTATCCCAAATTTTTTGGCAATACCCACCCTACAAAATTAGGCTGATTTTCCTTATAAGGTTGGAAGTATCGGAACTATATTCCACTGGGCAAAACTGTTTCCTTGTGGACTGTCAACATGAATAGTCACAGTATCTGGATATGCAGCACCAGGAGAACAGCTATTGCATCTTGCTAAATACTTACCAGTATCTGCTTTCAGAGCGTACTTCCCATTGTCTAATAATTCTGGAGTAAATTGAGCATATGGTAAAGAAGGATCTGTCACATGAATGGTGGCAGAATCTGGATACGCACCTCCAACAATACAGCCATTGCATCTTGCTAAATATTTACCAGTATCTGCTTTCAGAGCTATTTTGCCGTTACCTACATTGACAACCTGAAATTGAGCGTAAGGATTATCAGCGGTTGGTTTGGCAATGTGTACTGTAGCTGTATCCGGGTTAGTACCTACAACTTTTTGACAATTGTTGCAACGAGACAGCCATTTTCCTGTATCGGATTGTAAGGCTATTTTGCAGCCCTGGCTAATCGTTTGTGCGTTTGCAGGAGCGATTGAAAAGTTGAAAGTAGCCACAATAACTAATACTGCGGCAAATATTGCTGGAATTAATTTCTTCATCACTGCGATCGCACTCATCCATCTATGTAATTTCATTTTGAACACTCCTTATGTTTGTGAATTTTCCGGTAGGGATTCCATCTAATCACAGTCAGATGGGGGAAGCTAACCCGTCGGCGCCCTACTTATAACCAACTAGTGGATATGTATAATTTGCACATATATTTTTAAGTTGCCAAGGCATCTTAACAAGTTATTAATGCAACTTAAAATACTTTAATAAAGTAGTAATTATTACTTCATATTCTGACACCGACTTTTCTTCCAGGCAGATGAGCTTTGAAAGGTAAGATTTACAAAGAATTATGCCAGTAGCGATGCAAGTTTATTTAGACACTTGTATCAATCAAGTACTCAGCATAAAGAGCAACGTCGGTGAAGTTTGCAAGCTGCGTAGTCGGACGTAAAAATTTGCTAGGCTATTAGCAATTACAATAAATATGGGTCGCCCGGGATTCGAACCCGGAACTAATCGGTTAAAAGCCGAGTACTCTACCGTTGAGTTAGCGACCCGCTGCGCTTTCTGTTTTTCGCAACTTTATTAACATAACACACACCCGCAGCTTTGTAAAGAGGTATTTAGAAAAAATCTGCTGTTAGTTTCACAGATGTCTGGTAGCTAGCCCCTGGTTCCAACACAGTCAGGTTTTCACCCGTATTTATAGAGTTACGAGCCGCACTCCAAGGTTCCAAACAGTAGAAGTCTTTACCCTTCAACGTCCAAAATACCAGAGTGGAATAGAAATCACTGTATTCCAGCGTCAGCTTTAAGCGACGGCTGTGGTCAGTAACAGCAGCGGAATTACCGCTTAGTTGCTTGAACGCCACATCTATTTCATCTTGACTAAAGTCAAAATTGCCGCTAAAAGGCACTATTTCCCCAGTTTTGTGGTTTGTGTACTCCTGAGCAGGAATGGCAAACTCTAGCTGCGTTTTATCCTGGGTGAGGAAGTAAGGATGAAACCCACAAGAAAAAGGTAACGGTTCATCTAAGAGATTTGTAAACTGCTGGTAAATGTGTAAACTATTTCCTTCGATTCTGTATTTAAAGCCCAGTTGAAAGTCAAAGGGATAAACCGCCTTTGTTTGCTCGTTGCTGTTGAGAGACAGTTTAATACTAACTCCCTCTTGAGTCACCTCACCAGCAGTTTCCCAAGGCAAGTCACGGGCAAAACCATGTTGTTTTAACGTATAGCGTTTTCCATTATAAGTGTAAGTATTATTCGGTAAATTACCGCAGATGGGAAACAGAATCGGATTCCCACCGCGCACACTTAATTCTGGATTAGCAAATCTTTCCTCATCCAGGTAAAGAATCTCTTTCCCCTGGACTGACCACCGGGTGATGATACCACCGCGTTCTGGGACAACTTCTAGTTGAGAATTCGCGGTTTCGTCCTTGAGGATATAGGTTTTGTATTGTTTTTGTTGCAGCGAGATAGAAAACACAGTTTTTAGGTAATGGCTAATGGCTAATGGGTAATCGGTAATAGGGAATGAGGACAGACAAGGCAGCAGTGTCCTGCTTGTCCTCCTTTTGTTCCCTAATCCCTAATCCCCCTACTAATCCTCGGCAAATATGAAGCGATACAACTCGCTGGCTGGGGGTTCAGGACTGGTTTCAGCGAATTTCACCGCTTCCTCTATATTTGCTTGAATCTTCTTGTCAATCTCTTTGAGTTCTTCCTGAGTCGCCAGGTTGTACTCTGTCAAGTAATTGGCGAACTTCTTAATTGGGTCGCGGGAAAACCAGAATTCTTTCTCTTCTTTCGAGCGGAGTTCATCTGGGTCAGCGAGGGAGTGACCCCGGAAGCGGTAGGTGAGGGCTTCAATTAGAGTCGGACCTTCACCAGCACGAGCGCGACGCACAGCTTCTTGAGCGACTTCCCGGACAGCAAGGACATCCATCCCGTCTACTTCGACACCCACCATGTTAAATACACTGGCTTTTTTGTAAATGTGGGGGTCAGAAGTGGCACGTTCATGAGCCATCCCAATTGCCCATTTGTTATTTTCAACAACAAAAATGATGGGTAGTTTCCACAGGGCAGCCATGTTGAGGGTTTCAAAGAACTGACCGTTATTACAGGTGCCATCGCCAAAAAAAGCAGCGGTCACGTGGTCGGAGGTTTCATCACCCATGACCTCGCGACGGTATTTGCTTTGAAAAGCCGCACCCGCTGCCACGGGAATACCTTCGCCGATGAAGGCGTAACCACCTAAAAGGCGATGTTCAGCGGAGAACATGTGCATGGAACCACCGCGTCCTTTGCTGCAACCTGTGGCTTTACCGAATAGTTCTGCCATGACTTCTTTAGCAGGGACACCAGCGCTGAGAGCGTGAACGTGGTCACGGTAGGTGCTAGCAACATAGTCTTCCCCAGGACGCATAGCCCCTACAATCACCCCTGAAGACACAGCTTCTTGACCGTTGTACAGGTGGACAAAACCAAACATTTTGCCTCGATAGTACATTTCGGCACATTTATCCTCGAAGGTGCGACCTAAGACCATATCTTCATAAAGCCGCAAACCTTCTTCTTTAGTAATTTTGGCAGTAGCCGGGTCAAATACGGGTAATGTTCTATCTTGAACCATTCTGTTAGATTATCCTCAGTGGTAATACTTAGCGTTATCCTCTAGATAATTCTTGCTCATAAAACGCTAATTCATCAAAAAGATAGCGTTTAGGGGCGACAAAAATCAAAGTTAGTTATGGGTCATTAGTGATTGGTCAATTAACAATATACTCAGGACGGGCGGCCGGGATGGGACACCCATGCAATTCACTACAGCAGTGATTAATCCCGTCTGCTAGGAATCAGGACTCAGAACTTTATCCATCAGTTGACTTGATTTCCAGTACGAGCAGTGGCTAATATATCATTCGCCCACGCGCTCTTTCTATCCGTACCAATTGACTTGCTTAAGGGGTATGCATCATTTATTGTAAATTCTGCAAGCCAAGTCAATCAGTATAACGGCATAATTGAAAAGATTAGCCTAATTATAAAGTAAGCTGAATTAAACTTGTTGCGGAACACACTTCTGGAGTGGAAACAACAGGATATCATAGATGGCACGGTTTAGCTGGCATGGGAAATTGATAGTAGGTTAATTGTGTTGCTCTAGGCTTCAGGGGAAGTAGACTGTGCGAATTCCGCTCGATTACTACCGGATTTTAGGACTGCCGTTGGCGGCTAGTGATGAACAGTTGCAGGTCGCTTATCGCGATCGCGCTGTGCAACTACCGCGACGCGAGTATTCCGAAGCGGCGATCGCAGCTAGGAAAAAACTCCTAGAACAAGCTTATGCTGTGCTATCAAATCCAGAGGAACGCAATGCTTACGATGAGTTTTATCTGGCACAACAAAACTATAACCAAGGTGGTACTTCTACTGGTAGAGAGGTGATTAATCCCGTTTCTACTCGAGAAGGTCGTCAAGAAGCTGAAACTGATGCTATTGACCCCCAGACACCGAGCATCGAAATTGCTGACGATCTGTTTGTCGGCGCTCTGCTGCTGCTGCAAGAGTTAGGAGAATACGAACTAGTACTAAAGTTAGGTCGTCCCTATCTCACTAGTCGCACCAATTCCAAAACCGCCAAAGCGATCGCAAAACTAGAAAGCGAAGACCAGAGCGAATCCTCGATTGCTAGGGCAGATATTGTGTTAACCGTTGCTCTGGCTTGTTTAGAATTAGGTCGTGAGCAATGGCAGCAAGGTCAATACGAAAATGCAGCTTTATCCTTGGACACAGGTCAAGAACTGTTATTAAGGGAAGGACTATTCGTGAGTGTTCGAGGTGAAATTCAGGGGGATCTGTACAAACTACGCCCCTATCGGATTCTGGAATTACTAGCACTACCAGAAGAAAATGTCAATGAACGCCGTCAAGGTATGCAGTTATTGCAAACCATCCTCCAAGAAAGGGGTGGGATTGATGGCACAGGTGACGACCAATCGGGATTAAGTATTGACGACTTTCTGCGATTTATTCAGCAACTACGAAGTTACTTAACCGCTGAAGAACAGCAGAAACTGTTTGAAGTTGAAAGTAAACGTCCTTCGGCGGTTGCTACTTATTTGGCGGTTTATGCCCTATTAGCCAGGGGATTTGCTCAACGCCAACCGGCTTTGATTCGTCAAGCTAAACACATGCTCATGCCCTTGGGTAAGCGCCAAGATGTGCATCTAGAACAGGCAGTATGTGCTTTGCTTTTGGGGCAAACTGAAGAAGCCAGCCGCGCTCTGGAATTAAGTCAAGAATACGAACCCTTAGCTTTTATTCGGGAAAATTCTCAAGGTGCCCCTGATTTATTACCAGGATTGTGCCTTTATGGCGAACGTTGGTTACAAAATGAAGTTTTCCCCCATTTTCGCGATTTGGCTTCCCAAGAAGCGTCGCTCAAGGATTATTTCGCTGACCCCCAAGTTCAACTTTATCTAGAGGAATTACCTTCTGAAGCCGAGACTACCACCGAGTGGGGTGTGATGTCACCAGAGTCGGATTATTACGCTCAAGACCCCCTCAACCGTTCTCGCAGTAGCACTCTCGGAAGTGATAGCCGTGGACGTTTTCGCAGTTTCATTGAACAAAATGGACGCCAAAATCTCACGCCTTTAAGAGGGGAAGATTATTCTAGGTTCTCTGCTATTACTGACAGTGTTACTAACCCAGATGATATTTCTCCGTCGATAACTGACGAACCAGTCGCTGAGAGTGAAGCATTTTCTGGCGATACTTACCGAGACACTTACCGAGATACTTACCAAGACACTTACCGAGATACCTATCAGAATGGAACCCCCAGTGTAACTAGTTCGAGTAACGGTTCTACCGCGACTACAGCCCGTCCCTCTGCAAGATCGAGAAGACGCTCACGCTCTCAAATTGGTCGCTCGCAAAAAGATTCCTCTACTCTCGGTCAGGGTGCTGCTGCTATTCGGGCTTTTGGTAGTTCGATGGACGCCAAAACACGCATTGTCTGGCTAGTATTTGGTGGTTTAGTTGGCTTTGTGATTTTGTGGCTGTTAATAGCAGCTGCCTTTGGATGGTTTAAAGAGGCTTTTTCCCCTGCACCTGTCCTAAAAGGTGAACAATTGCAGGTGGAACTGAATCAACCCCCACTGCCAATTCCTGATTCCAACTCTAAAATGGTAGCGACCACGGGTCCTTTGAATGAACAGACGGCAGAGGATGTGATTATGGCTTGGCTGTCTAGCAAGTCAGCTGCTTTGGGTTCCGGTCACAATACCGCTAGCTTAAACGATATTCTCGTCGATCCATCTTTATCCCAATGGCGACAAATTGCTGAGCAAGATAAACAAAATAACCGCTACCGGGTTTTCAAACACAATGTGAAGATAGAATCTGTTTCCACCAGCAATCAAGACGCGGATAAAGCAGAAGTAGTAGCTACGGTCAACGAAGTAGCAGAAGTCTACGACAACGCTCAGAAGAACCAAGACAGATCCTATGACGAAAGTTTGCGCGTCAAGTATCATTTGGTTCGCCAAGATAGTATGTGGCGTATCCGGGAAATGACAAGGCTCTAGTCCAGAACCTCAGTCGCTAGTACAGGTCGAAAAAAAACGTGACCGGCCGTATTTAGTTTACTAAGCTGATGTGCATCTAATTTACATAAGGTGGGCGGGCAGGATACCCACCCCACAAGAGATTGAGGAAATCTGATTATGCAATTTAAATGTGCTTTAGCTTAATAATCATCGGCACAAAACAATCAAACCTTAAATTCATTTAACTCAAAAAACTGAGAATTTTACTTAGATTAACCCTGTGCATTGATGCATGGGGTTAATTTAATAAGCCACATTTCAAATCTCAAATCTCCAATTTTTTAACTAATACGGTATATCGACCGTTTACTCTCAGAGAAATCTGGTAACTTTATCATACGTTGACTTCAACTAAAATTCAACCAACCAAAAACTTGTTCAACTGTTAATTCTAACTCCACCTCCTTGAGAATTGGTAACTGATTATTATCGGTAAAAACTTCGATTTTTTGACCTGGGAAAACACCAATAATACTTTCTTCTTCAGGGTTGATTAACCAGCCTAATTCTGTTCCATTCAGGCTACAATGCAATAAATTCTTCAATACTTTTGTTTGTTTCTGGTCTGGTGAAAGCACTTCAATAGACCAGTCTGGATGAATTTCAAAGCGATTGGCAATTCTCCCTGATGCTTCTAGCGGAATTCTTTTCCAGCGAAACACAGCTACATCAGTAACAATAGAATTACCGCCAAAGGTACAGCGTAATTCTGGAAATGCATAGGCAATTTTTTTATGTTCAGCTACTCTGTTAATTGCTTGGCAAAGTTCGCTTTGAATTGTGCTATGTTGACCTTGAGGTATTGGCTTTTGAATAATTTCTCCATCGATAAACTCTGATGCTGGCTTAGTTTCTGGGAGTTGGAGAAATTCTTCTAAGGTTAGCGGAGGTTGAGTAGTGATTGTCATAAGTCAGTTGATTCTCGTGCTGAGATTCTTTAAGTTTATTTTCCTGCAGACTTATAGCTCAAGGTAAAGCCGGATAAATTCCTCGGCAGCTTCTGAGTTAATTGAACGTAAGGCATCTCGTATATTTAGCACAACTTCTGAAGATGGTGTTCTATTTTCATTCACCCATCCGTTGACAACGGAACGTCCTATTCCCATTGCCACAGCTAGCTGATTTTGACTAATACCATAAGTTTGCAGTACCTGTCTGAGTGCCTTACCTGCTTTTGCCATTCGTTAAGTTATGTCACAAAATCACAAAATAAACGTCCGCATTATGCAAACATTTGCTACCTTGATGAAGTAACCGTTCGCAAAATGCGGACAAAAGCTTAAATCGATACCTCAATTATATGACTGATACGACCGTAATACAGCCCAAGTGGATTGTGGCTGCGAACGAACGTGTGCGTTTGCAGGTTACTTTTGCACCGGAACTGGATGCCATAGTTAAACATGGTGAACAATTCATCACCACCAGACGATACCAGCACATGGGAACATCCCAGCAAGGGGATTTTGTGGAAGCGGTAGCTACTCTGGTTGCTCCTAGCACCGATGGTTTGACGATTTCCTTATGTAAAAAGCTGTGGGTGAACTGGAAAACGCCTGTCGAACCACCAGTCGTCTTAGCTAAAACCGACAGAAGCCCCACGCCTGACCCGATAGGGCAGCGTGAGATGAATGGCGGGACAAAAAGATTGCGTTCCCCAACCAATATTAACTATCAGTTGGTGAGGGCGTGGGGACAGCAATCTTTTTGTCAATCTCAGGAGTAGGCAACGAGTCAATAAATTCTTCAAGTACTTGGGTCATAGTCTTATCTTTCCAGGCAGAGTATATTCGTAGTTTATTTAATCGACGCTCGGATATTCTTAAATTTAATGCTTTGTTTTTCATAGATATCTACACAACGTCTTTGCATTTATGTTAACATAAGTCTCAGGAGGTGATATAGCGCTTCCCACGCTCGTGAGGTATAGCAAGAAAGAATTAACCGCCGATAGAAGAGGATGGACGCTTTCTTAAGCCGATAAATTTGTACCTCAGTAGACTAGGAAACGCTATAAACAAGTGAGAACAGCATACCAGTACAAATTACGCCCAACAAAACAGCAAGCCACTGCGATAAACAGATGGTTGTCTATGCTTGGCGCTCAATATAACTACTTGCTGGCAGATAGATTCAATTGGTACCTGGAAAATCGGTGTCCAGTTAATGCTTGTCCACTTGTTTGTCATATCCCAGAGCTACGAAATAACCCGGATTACTACTCTCAAAAGAAAACTCTACCAAATCTCAAAAAAACTCATCCTCATTATGGTGAGATTCACTCACAAGTTTTGCAGGATGCTGTTAAGCGGGTTAAGTCAACTTTTGACAGATTTTTGAAAGGCGATAGTAACGGAAACCGTAGCGGTAGACCAAGGTTTAAACCTCGTGACCGTTATCGAACTTTGACTTATCCGCAAATTAAAGAAACCTGTTTACAGGGGAATTTCATTGATTTCCCAAAACTGGATAAAATCAAGGTGATTTTACACCGACCATTGCCACACGGTTTCAAAATCAAAACTGTCTCTATTACCAAAAAGGCTGACGGTTATTATGTTACCTTAAGCCTGGAAGATTCAACAGTTCCCGAAATTAAACCAGATATTAACCCAGAATCAATTATTGGGATCGATATGGGTTTAAAGGAATTTATTACTACTTCCGAGGGAGAAGCTGTTTGTATCCCCCAACATTACCGCCAAGCTTCTAAACGGTTGCGGGTTGTGCAAAAACGTGTATCCCGTCGCAAAAAAGGTAGCAATCGCAGACACAAGGCAGTTAAACAACTGGGGAAACAACACAAAAAAGTGGCGGACAAACGCAAAGATTTTCACTTCAAAACAGCAAAGCAGTTACTGTCAAAACATGATGTTGTTGTTCATGAAGACCTCAATATCAAAGGGTTTTCCAAATCCAGGTTAGCTAAATCTTTGCATGATGCTGGATGGTCAAACTTCCTGTCAATACTGGTAAACAAAGCCGCAAATGCTGGTTTATTAGTAATTGCTGTGAACCCAAACGGCACTTCTCAGGATTGTTCTACTTGCGGAACGAAAGTACCTAAAAAGCTGCATGAAAGATGGCATTCTTGC
>JAYKJH010000070.1:0-17171 GCA_035285345.1 Nostocaceae cyanobacterium
AGCTGCTAGGAAATCTCAAAATTAGAAGCTAGATAACAGCATTACGCTTAAATAGAAGCTACAAGACCATAGTTGTTGCTGAGGGATAGTTGATTATCCTTCGTTATTATGTCATACTCATCAGCCGGAGCTTGGTTGTGGGACTCCATTTCTAAAAGATATTCACGATAAGTCTGAGCAATCATCGATAACTTTTTCCCGGCTAAATGAATTACATACCAATGGCGCCGAATCGGAAAGTGTTCCACATCCAGTATAGTTAGGAATGAAGTGGCTAGTTTGGATGTTAAAGTGTGGCGAGACAAGATGGAAATTCCTAACCCACCTGCGATCGCTTGTTTTACGGCTTCGTTACTTCCTAACTCCAGCCTCACTTTCATATTCAACCCATGTTCATCCAAGAGTTTTTGCACCGCGCTGCGGGTTCCTGAACCCGGTTCCCGCATAATAAAAGATTCCCCCACCAGTCTGTGGATGGGGATATGCTTTTCCCCTGCTAAAGGATGATTCACTGGTGCAAGAACTACCAAAGCGTCTTCTAAAAATGGCTGGAAAGTTACATCGAGGTTTTCTGGGACTTGACTCGTAATATACAAGTCATCCAGGTTAGCGTTCATCCGCTCGATAATCGCCGATTGGTTAGTAATCTCTAAGGAAACATCAATATGGGGGTAAAGTTGGCAGAATTTTCCTAATGTTCGCGGAATAATATATTTAGCTGTTGTAATTGCTGCTAAGCGCAATTGTCCTTGTTTTAGCCCTTTCAAATCCGTCACTTTTGTCTCAAATTCCGCCATAGTAGCGAAAATTTGCTGACACGTGGCTAATAATTCCCTTCCTGCTTCGGTGATAAACAGCCGTTTACCTACCTTTTCAAATAGCGGTAATCCTATAGATTTACTCAGTTGTGCTATTTGAAAAGAAACTGTTGGTTGCGAAACAAACAATTCCTTTGCAGCACGACTGAAACTACCGCACTTTGCTACTGTCTGGAAGACTTTTAACTGATGCAGCGTCGCTTGATTCAAGGTATATTCTCCTGTAATAGAGATTTATTGGCTTTTGGGCAATGAATTGCTCAACGGATCTACTAAAAATTCCGGTGCTGCCAGCAATTATTAGAAAAATATTATAGTTTCTATCGAAATAAATTATACATATTAATAAAAATTAATATCCTAGTTAAAATTAATGAACATTAATTGTTAATTTTTCCAAAAAAGTCACATTTTATGCTAATTGAGTTATGAGAACTGATTTTTACAGGTTGTTTTCTGACTGGTGGTACTATTCACACTTTCTGTCCCAAAGTACTAGATAAATTTACTGGTACTTGTACGTCAAAGCGGATACTATTGTCCTGACTAAATACCTCAATGCTGCCCCCCAGGAAAATAGCCAATTTCTTCACCAGGGCTAAACCTAAGCCGGTACCGCCATGTTTCCAGGGATTCTTGTTAGGAATGCGGTAAAATTTATCAAAAATCCGCCCTAGTTCTGTTTCCGGGATATTCACACCAGTATTCTTGACAGTTAAATGCAACATATTGCCATGAGAACGAACTGTGAGGACAATCTTTTCTCCCGCTGGGGTATACTTGCAGGCATTATTTAGCAATTCGGTGATTATCCGTTCTAGCTTGGTTAAATCTGTAGTTATTTCTGGTAAATCAGGGGGAACGTCCAATTCTAGGGTTTGCTGTTGGAGTGTGGTACGTGGTTGGAAAGGTTCGGCTAGGTGAAGAATCCAAATGTGGGGGTCTATAGTTGAAAGTATGATAGTTTCAGCACCAGCATCGATCCGGGATAAATCTAATAAATCATTAATCAGATTGATTTCCCGCTCACACTCGTCTTGGAGGATTTTAAAATAGCGGGCAGCTTTATGGGAATGCTTATCAAATATCCCTGAAGGTTCGAGAACAATTTCTAACATCTGGGTTGCCATTTTGATGCTAGACATGGGGGTGCGTAACTCATGAGAAACTGTGCTGAGGAAGTCATCTTTGAGATGATTGAGACGTTCTAGTTCTTGAACTTGAGCGCAAGCTGCTTGGTATAAACGGGACTGACGCAGAGCGATCGCGCATTGATTAGCGACTTGTTGGACCAATCGGATTTCGACCTCGCTGAAGGATTGGGACATAGGTTTATACAACCATATATCTCCCAAAACTCCTCGGTCGTCCATCAAGGGACAACAGAGAATTGTTAATTTCTGCTCCCCAGTCGGAAGGCTAATCCCTGGTATAGAACTGGAGCAACACTGGACATATTGTTTGTCTAAAAGTTGATTATAAATATCAGGAAAATCACTTATTTGACAAGTGATACCCTTAAGTGATGGAATTTGGGGACGGGTATATTCATAACAAATCGTCGAAGTTTGATTATCCAAGTCATATAAAGCAGCGTTACAGGAGCGGACTTGCAAGCGTACACCTAGTTCTTGGACTGCTGTTTGCAAAATCTGTGCTTCGTCTAGAGAATCACGGACTTTATCTGCAATCAGTTTCAGGGTAGCTTCGTAGTCTAGGGCTGTTTTTAACTCAGCGGTGCGTTCTTGGACTTGACTTTCTAAATCTGTGTTCAGTTGTTTGACTTGATGATACAGTTGCGATTGTTGAATAGCTATTGTTAGTTGGTCGGCGATCGCACGGGCTAAGTCCACTTCCCACTCTAGCCAGGATTTAGGTTTACTATGGCGCAATAGATTCAGGGTACCCCAAACAGGTGCTGAATAATCAGAATCAACCGGCAAGGGGATCATCAACCAAGCACCGGGATAGGTTTGTGCCAAAATTTGCACAATCTCTGCCTCATGGGTGCTAGCATCATCAATGCAAATAATTTCCCGTTGCTGAAGTCGCTGGCTTACGGGATTTTCTGCATCGGGAATTTCCAAACCCAACCCTACGGGTAAGTCTTCCCTTTGGCGGTACTCTGCTACACATCGCCAGATACATTCCTCTGGGAGGTAGGCACAAATTGTAGACCGCTCTACATTTAGCAGCTTACCAATTTCTGAGACAGCGGTGGAAAACACTGTTTGCAGGTCTAGAGACTTACGGATAGCTTGGACAACACGATTTAGAACCTGTTCTTTCTTAGCTTGTTGAAGCAGGACTTTCTCTGTTCGCTTGCGCTCCGTAATATCACGTATAACTATACAAAAAACATTACTATTTCCATAGGTTAAATAATTGGCATTGACTTCCACATCTAAAATCTTGCCATCGCGACGACGGTATTGCTGCTCACTAGTCACATGTTGGTTAGTGGTGAAAATTTTGTCGATCTCGCGGTCAATAGTTTCACACTTAGCGATCGCCACGTCATAAATAGTCAACTTCAGCAGTTGTTGTGGAGAATAACCCAGGAGCTTAACCAAAGCAGCATTAGCTTCTAGAAAGCGCTTATTCTCAGCATCTATTAAAAATATACCTTCCGATGCTTGCGCTATGACAGCCCGATATCTGGCTTCACTTTCTTGATGTTGATGCTTTTCCCGAATTAAATTTTCTAGCAGCAGTACTGCAGCCGCACCAAAAATCAGAAATACAATTGCTAGAGAGATGAGTAAATAGCGCAAGTGAGTTATGCCTTGCTGGTAAATAGTTCTGGGTACATCTGTTCGCAATACCACCGCAGGGTGATTGTAGATGTCATAAATTATGGTATAGCCACAAATTACCTGTTTGTTAGCTGTCCGAATAAAGATTTTTTGTTCTGGGGTGAAAGCAGCAAGCGCTGAGCGAAAATCAGCAGGCATTTTTGGGTCATTAATCGCCCACATGGTAAGATGGTAGCGACTACTCAACTGTTCGATTTTCCTCATATTTAGATAGCGACCAAAAATCAGCGTCCCAGCGATGGGTCCTGTTCCCCTACTGGTGAGAATGGGTTGGGAAGTCAGCAGCATTGGTCCAGTAGGTAGCAGCACCAATCCTGTGAGTATTTTCTGTCTTTCAGGGTTATTTGGCGAGCGTAACAGGAAACTGTTGGGTGTAATTTGTGGTTTTATCGCCTCTGGAATCGGGATTTTTTGCTGCTTGGCAATGTCTAGCCCCGTACCATACACTAGCTGACCAGAAGAATTAATATACAGTACCAGATTCACCTGCATATTTGCCAAGGTTTCCGGATTTAGGTTCGACTGCTTGTAGCTAGTTTCGGGTTTTTTTTCAATAAATTCATAAGTATCATTCCATTGCGACCAATCAACAAAGCGATCGCTAAAATCAGCTTGAGTTTGAGCAATGATACTTAATACTCCATCGACTACCTGACGGGTATTCTGTTCCTCGGCAGTTCTAATGCTATTCATTAAAATTATTGCCGATGTGGCAGACCATATCCCAAACAAACTCGTCAGGGTAGCCACAACTGCTAATAATATTTTTTTGCGTAGCATTAGGAGAGTGCCTTTGGGTGGCATATTGTCGATATCTAGTTGATTCGTGGCTTTATATACTTCCTGCTTGAGAATATGAGCTTGATGTAATAGCCCCATATTAATATCATGTCAGTTAATTAACGATGGGTTATACCCCTTACAAGCAGTATAATGTGCTTGAATATACGTAAATATGAAGTTTTTACTAGTTAAGTCCAGGTTAATTTCAGCTTTTGAGTGCTTTTAATCAGCCTTATCCCCAGGATAGGGGAGAAAAAACTGCGAACGACGGTAAACACTTAGTGACATCAAAACCAGCATCCAAGTAGTACTTATCCAAGCTAGCCGAGGAAACGAGGAATTGGGAATGCCCTAAAAAAAACTAAAATCGTACTGCCGCTATCAGCCAGAATTTCTATAGGGAATTAATTACAGGTAGATTGACAATGGACATTAAAGATGGATTCGTTGGGGCTGTGGGTAATACGCCATTGATTCGGCTGAACAGCTTTAGCGAAGAAACAGGTTGCGAAATCCTCGGTAAAGCAGAATTTCTCAATCCTGGTGGTTCGGTCAAAGACCGAGCTGCGCTCTACATTATCGAAGACGCAGAAAAAAAAGGCTTGCTGAAACCGGGTGGTACTGTGGTTGAAGGAACGGCTGGGAATACAGGTATCGGATTGGCTCATATTTGCAATGCTAAAGGCTACAAATGTCTGATTTTTATTCCCGATACCCAGTCCCAGGAGAAAATGGACGCGCTGAGGACGCTGGGTGCAGAAGTTCGTCCCGTCCCCGCTGTACCCTATAAAGACCCAAATAACTACGTCAAGCTCTCTGGTAGAATAGCCTCGGAAATGGAAAATGCTATCTGGGCAAACCAATTTGATAACTTAGCAAACCGCCTTGCTCACTATGAAACTACAGGACCGGAAATGTGGGCACAAACGGATGGTAAGATTGATGCTTGGGTGGCAGCTACAGGTACTGGTGGAACTTTTGCTGGTGTTTCCATGTTCCTGAAGCAGAAAAACCCGAAGGTGAAATGTGTTGTCGCTGACCCTATGGGTAGCGGACTGTACAGCTATGTTAAAACCGGCGAAATTAAGCTAGAGGGTAATTCCATCACCGAGGGTATTGGTAACAGCCGGATCACCGCCAATATGGAAGGGGTACCGATGGATGATGCTATCCAGATTGATGACCAGGAAGCTGTGCGTGTAATTTACCAGCTACTGCGTCAGGATGGCTTGTTTATGGGTGGTTCTGTGGGTATTAATGTCGCTGCTGCTGTGGAACTAGCAAAGCAAATGGGTCCGGGACATAGGATTGTTACTGTCCTGTGTGATGGTGGTGCTAGGTATCAGTCCCGTCTGTTTAATAGCGAATGGCTTGCTAGTAAAGGACTGTCAGCGGATTAATGGTTATGGGTAATGGGTAATGGGTAATGGGTAACTCATATATTCTTGCACCACAGGAGCTAGAATCTCCCGACGCTAGTTCCCAGGTTGAACCTGGGAACTAGGAATGGGTAATGGGTAATGGGTAATGGGTAATTGTCATTAGCGAGGGCATCCGGGAAGTAACGCTTGGGGAGATGCTTCCTCTGCTTCTGTTGGTCGTAAGACCTGCAAAAGCAAGAAATTTCGTTGAGCCAAGAATCCCCCGGCTTCAGCCGTGGGGAGTGTCAAGAAGATCATAAATGTACGGTTGAAGCATAGGTTAAAGCGATCGCTCTAGTGAAAAAAGGCTTACTCCTAAAGTGTGTCAGCATTTACCATCTCGACCAATCACATTATGGGACATCCGTATTCGATGTCCCACATTTGTGAATAAAACTTTTGGAAGTTCAGATACTTCAAGCCCAGATACATTAGGATATCTCCGGACATAGCGTAACTGAGCCTAGCTCAGTCCCGGCAATATCTCGCAATGCTTTGAGGAAAATCCCCAAAGCGCCATTCCAATCTCGCTTGAGTGTATGCCCACATTTTGGACATTTGAACTTCTTAGAACCACCTAATTTAGCGTGTACATGACCGCATTTTGTGCAAGTTTTGGAAGTGTATTCCTCTGTTACATCAATAACTGTTGAACCGCGTTTTAAGGCTTGGAACTTTAATGTTTGTTTAAATCGATAGTGCGACCATCTAAGCATTTGGCGTACTGTCTTAGAATTAATTTTTCTAGATTTTTTTCCGGTTTTGGCTACCATTCGGGAAGTCTCAAAAGTTGGAAGAAAGATTAATCTGTACTCAGATGTAAGCCATTTTGCTACTTTTTTGTGGCACTCATCAATCAAGTTACGCACTCGGATGAATAAACTATCAATCTTTGATTGTACTCGCTGACGCTGGTACTTATTTTTGTGCCCTTTCAGTTTAATTTTTTGAGAAATTAGTTTGTCAATGAAACGGCATAATCTATATATCTTAGCTATGTCGTTATTGCCAATCTCTACAAATTTCTTCCCATCAAAGCCTGTCAAAAAGGAACGTACACCAGGGTCAATAGCAATCATTGTTTGGTTGTCAGATAGTTGAGGAATAAACTCAACTGGAAATACTGCAAACCAGCGTTTTTTATCATAGACAAGTTGCGTCGATTGACCCCACGTACCTTTGCGAGTACGTGTTTTAAATGACTTGTCTTTTTGTTTGGCTTGATACTCGATATCTTCAACTGGTAAAGCTTCAGATGCTTTAAAGGTAAGACTTTTAGTTTCGTCAGGGTACCAAGTACCGTTTGAATAGTTTTCAGGTTGAAATTTAATCGCTCGTTTAGTATCGCGCCAGCTTCTAAACCTACCAGCTTCAGATTGTTTAGTTCCTGATTTTAAACTTTTGCCAAATGCTTCGTGAGCATCTAGAATTGCTTCACCCTTTGGGTTGTAAGGAACTTCTTTTATCCAGTCAGGTGAATTGCTAATAATTATTTTGCGTAAATCATATTTAGAAACATTACCATGTTTACGCAAATAAGCAATCGCTTGGTTGTAGCAATATTTAGTCGCCGCTAACCATTTTTTCCAAATTTGATGGAGTTTTGGCTCTGGGTAAATCCTTATCTTTAGCGATTTCTGATTTGTATTTTCCCAATCCGTACAGTCGGGCTGAGAAACAGTGGAGGATAGCAAGGATGTCTTCAACCATTTCACGTTCGGGAGATAATTCAACTTGGTTGAGAACCACGATTTCGCAAGCGTTTTTGGCACACAACCAAGCGAAGAAATCAAACCCAAATCTTGCGAGTCTGTCTTTATACGCGATAACAATGCGTTCGATATCTCCTGACATAACTCGCTCCAATAAGGTGAGAAACTTTTTTCTTTTGTAGTTAAGACCTCCTCCAATTTCTGCGATAATTTCTGACCCAGGGTATTTAGATTCGAGATAATCACATTGACGTTGTAAATCTTCTCGCTGTTTGGGGCTTGAGACTCTGGCGTAGATGACAGTAAGTCTAGAAGATTTAGCTGTAAAGGTTGTGATGTCGTAACGTCTTTGACCTCCTGGAGTACGGAACGCCGTGATTTTACCCGCTTCCTCCCAGCGTCGCAAGGTTCGTTCATTAACTCCAAGAATTCTAGCTGCATCTGCTGGTGCAACATATTTATCTGACATATCCTGACTTGAATAACTACTACTTATTATCCAACAATAGTACCGTATTTTCCGGATATGTCCAACGTTTTAATTATTTAATTCATCAGTTTCAAAGGTTTAACCCTGGGTGACCACTCAAATTCAATCCCCCTCCTTGCCATAGCAAACAGAGGGGCTGAGGTGCAACAGTTAAACTTAAAACTGCTGTAAGAAACGCAGGTCGCTAGCGTAGAGACGCCGAATATCATCAATTTGGTGGAGTACCATTGCAAAGCGTTCCACACCAAACCCAGCAGCATAACCAGTGTAGACTTCGGGGTCGTATCCTACCGCCTTGAGGACGTTAGGGTCTACCATCCCACAGCCCATAACTTCCAACCAGCGTCCGTTCCACTGCAAGTCTACTTCCGCACTCGGTTCGGTGAAGGGGAAGTAACTAGCACGGAAACGAATGGGTAAGTCGCCGAACATCTGCTGCAAGAACACCTTAATCGTGCCTTTGAGGTCGGTAAAGGTTAAACCTTCGTCAATAGCCAGCAGTTCTATTTGATGGAATACGGCGGAGTGGGTAGCATCTACGTTATCTCGGCGATACACCCGTCCTGGAGCCACCACCCGGATGGGTGGTTCCTCGGCTTCCATATAGCGAATTTGGACGCTGGAAGTATGTGTCCGCAGCAGGTTGCCATCTGGCAGGTAGAAAGTATCCTGCATATCACGGGCTGGGTGGTCTGGTGGGGTGTTCAGTGCTTCAAAGTTATAGTAGTCAGTTTCCATTTCAAGACCTGAAGCCACCGTGTAACCCAAACCAACAAATATATCTAATGCCCGGTCAATGATACCGTTCAGGGGATGGATGCGACCTTGGGGACGATAAATTCCCGGCATCGATACATCCAGAGTTTCCCCCTCTAGCTGAGCCTGAATTTTTGCGGCTTCTAGGTAGGCTTTTTGCTTATCTAAGCTGGCTTGTAGCGCGTCTTTAACAACATTGGCAATTGCCCCTATTTTTGGGCGTTCCTCTGCACTTAGCTGCCCCATACTCCGCAACAACACTCCCAGTTGCCCTTTTTTACCAAGGTAGCTGACTCTAAGTTCTTCTATGGCTTCTAGAGTATCGCAAAGTGCGATCGCCGCAGACCCTTCCTGTCGCAGTGCTTCTAGTTGAGCCTCTAGATTGCTAGGCTGATTAGTCATGGTCGTTAATTATCAACTCTAATGCTTATTAATACAGCTACAGTATTTTCCCGCAGCTTGTTCTTTCCAGTCTAGAGGCAGTCGGCGACATGGGTACAGTAGGATGACAGACAATTGGATAAAAATAGGGTGGAGCTTCAGATCAAGATCAAGGCATGTCTACTTCTGAGGAAACAAATATGTTGTAACCGGAACGCTCGGTTCTACCTCAATCCACAACCTAGCACCGGAACAACGCAAAGTATTGAATGGTTGTTGACATACTCACCGCCCGCGCATGTGCGGTGATTCCTAAGACTCACGACTTAGGTTTCTGCTTCCTTCCATTGCTGGTTTTTCGCAGTTGCCCTTTAGACTTATGCCCATCAGGTCTTACACTCGCTTCACAGACTGTCACGGTGTGTCCCACCGCCAAAATATTTTGTGCTGCGTTGACATCCCGGTCGTGGTGAGTCCCACAGTTAGGGCAATCCCACTCCCGAATACTCAACGGCAATCGTTCAACGATGTGTCCGCAATTTCCACAGCGTTTAGAACTTGGAAACCAACGGTCAATCTTTACCAAGGTTCGACCATACCACTTGGTTTTGTATTCCAACTGTCTGACGAACTCGCCCCATCCAGCATCGCTGATGGCACGGGCAAGCTTGGGATTTTTAACCATATTCTTAACCGCCAAATCTTCAACTGCTATCGTTTGGTTTTCACGTACCAGTTGAGTTGTCAGTTTGTGCAGATGGTCTTTTCGAGAGTCAGAAATAGACGCTTGAATCCGAGCGACTTTGAGCCTAGCCTTATCTCTGTTGCGAGAACCTTTTTGTTTACGACTCAAGGCTTTTTGAGATTTCTTGAGTTTTTGATAGTGCTGATCAAACGCTTTGGGATTAGCAATCTTTTCACCTGTACTCAGAGTCACAAGAGAGCTAATCCCGACATCCAAACCTATGGCACTATCAACTGTTTGCAGTTTCTCATCCCTGGGATCATCAATCCGCAAACTCACAAACCAGCGTCCAGAAGGATCAAGCCTAATCGTGATGGTTGTGGGTTCACAACATGCGGGAAGTTGTCTAGACCATCTAATCGGCAATGGTTGAAAACACTTCGCCAAATAGACTTGTCCATCTTTCCACCTAAACGCAGCCTTGGTGAACTCTGCACTGCCACCGTTACGTTTCTTCTTGAAGTTAGGGTATCTTGCTCTACCAGCAAAGAAGTTAGTAAATGCGGATTGCAGATGTCTCAATCCTTGTTGCAATGGAACACTGCTTACCTCATTCAAAAACTGGAGGTCATTTTGCTTTTTCCACTGTGTCAACAGAGCAGAGGTTTGAACGTAATCAACTCGTTCTTGTCTGGAGTACCAAGCTTCGGTTCTTGCTGCCAATGCTCGGTTAAATACCAGCCGCACACAACCAATTGTTCGACGCAAAACGGATTCTTGCTCGATAGTTGGGTAAAAACGGTAACGGTAGGCTTTTTCCATGCCTTACATTTTACCACATTTTCTGTAAAGCCGTCCTACAAGGACGGGGTTTTAAACCCAAAATTTTCGATAATCAGAGGGTGCAAAAGTCCAAAAAATATCCACCTTTCCCACTCCTTGGTCATGGGGGTTCATATGAAGGACAATTGACTATTGACCATCAACCTATAACTATTGACTAATGAAATTACTAATCAGCAACGATGACGGTATTTCTTCGATGGGTATCCGTACTCTCGCTAACACCCTCGCTGTTGCGGGTCATGATGTGACTGTAGTTTGTCCAGACCGGGAACGCTCTGCTACCGGACATGGGCTGACGCTACACCAACCAATTCGCGCTGAAGTTGTCGAGTCGGTGTTTGATGAGAGCATCAAAGCTTGGGCTTGTGATGGCACACCCTCTGATTGTGTAAAATTGGCTTTATGGGCTTTGCTAGATTCTCCTCCAGATTTGGTACTGTCGGGCATTAATCACGGCTCTAATTTAGGTACTGATGTCCTTTACTCTGGAACAGTGTCGGCGGCAATGGAAGGTGTGATTGAAGGTATCCCCAGTGTGGCATTCAGTCTGACGAGCTTTAGTGCTAAGGATTTTCAACCTGCTGCCAACTTTGCCAAAACTTTAGTAGCACAATTGGCGGAAAAACCTTTACCAGATTTAATGCTACTAAATGTCAATGTTCCTCCCGTGAAGGCGGAAGAAATAGCTGGAGTAGTATTTACCCGCCAAGGTGTCCGTCGCTATGTGGATGTGTTTGAAAAACGAGTTGACCCCCGTGGTAAAACTTACTATTGGTTAACGGGGGAAATACAGTCAGAAGTAGACCCAGAAGCCGGTTTAAATCTCCCTGACAATGTACCCGTTGACGTTCAATCTATCCGGGAAAACTACATTACTATCACGCCATTACAATACAACCTTACCTATGCAACTGGACTGAAGCAATTAGCTCAGTGGGACTTTCAATGGCGCTAAATTATCTTCTTTCGTTAGTCAGGACATGCTTTTCACTTGTCCTGGCAGAGTTAGTAAGTTAATCTGCTAAGCAGATTATCAACTCATTTGCGGTGAAAACTCCGAATTTTTTCAGAATTCGGATTAAATGCCACCTCTAGTGCCAATCATAAGTAATTTCAACTAAATTGAGGTACTATTAATAACAATAAATTCTTAAAGTTATGCGACGTTTTTTGTTCTAGAAGTATAACTCAAACTTCTAGTTGTATAGTTATATTGTCCATGTTTTTTATCTTGTTTAATCAAGCTGTTGGTAACTATGCAAGACTTAAGCTCAAGCGCACCTAAACTGAAAACGATCTGATGCTCATCTGTTCACTGCTGAGTTGCAGACTTTTAGATGGGAATGTCTCTAGCTTTAATCAGGTATATTCCCGCTCTATATTTGTAGCTCTATGTTAGTCAAGCTTTAGGGCTGTAGCTAACCACCCAACACATAATAGTCATTCCACTAAAATCAAGCAAATATTATCTATAAAGCTTAACGTGAAAAAGTGTATTGTTTTACGATTGTACGGAAAATATCATACGCCTAATGATTAACGCTCTATGAGCGGATTGACGAATAACAGTGCTATCCTATGGTTTCAAATATTTGTCAGGAAGTGATTGCCCACAAATACTAAATTCCCACAGGGACTACTAGCGACATCTTGCAGGATTCCAGTACAACGCTCGGTGCTGGTATGTTTGCCAGAATCTCATAAACTTGACAAATACGTCAAACTTGTTTTTTTTAAATCGCCCACCTAGTCCGGTAAGCAACACCCATGACGAGTATAAACGATGAATTTAAAGTGCAATTTTGGGGTGTTCGTGGTAGCATCCCCTCTCCAGGACCGCATACGGTGCGCTACGGCGGTAATACCCCTTGCGTTGAGATGCAAGTGGGCGGTAGACGCTTAATTTTTGATGGTGGTACGGGAGTGCGCGTTTTGGGGCAATCTCTACTGTCACAAATGCCCCTAGAAGCTTACATGTTCTTTACCCACTCCCACTGGGATCACATTCAGGGGTTTCCTTTCTTTACCCCAGGGTTTGTCAAGGGGAATTGCTTTCATATCTATGGAGCGATCGCACCCGACGGTTCGACGATTGAACAGCGTCTCAATGACCAGATGTTGCATCCGAACTTTCCTGTCCCCTTACAAATTATGGGAGCCGATTTAAGATTTTATGACATCAAGCCAAGGCAAACAATCCAAATTCAGGATATTTCTGTAGAAACTGCACCCCTAAACCATCCAGGGGAAGCTTTAGGATATCGAGTAAATTGGTGTGGTGCCGCAGCAGTTTACGTCACCGATACAGAACATTATCCTGACCGAGTAGATGAAAACGTCCTCTGGCTAGCTCGTGAGGCTGATATTTTAATTTACGATTGCTGCTACACTGATGCCGAATATTACTGTGAAAAAACCCCCAAAATTGGTTGGGGACATTCCACTTGGGAGGAAGCAGTAAAGGTAGCTGAAGCTGCAAATGTCAAGACTCTAGTAATTTTCCACCACGACCCCCTACACGACGATGACTTTTTGGATCGAGTGGGACAACAAGCAACTGCCAAATTTCCGGGAGCAGTTATGGCACAAGAAGGGATGATACTGAAAATTCACCCAGCATCACCCCCACAAGCTCCTGACGAGAATGGTCGTTTTGCTCACCAAGAGCAATCATCCCCGGCAGTTAATCACTATCGGGTTCTTTAACATGTAGATTGGTCATATCTATAGAATTCCAAATCACTGTGCTAAATCTGTCTCAAGAAGAGAGTATTGTGTGGATAGCTTCTAAGAGTGCGTCAATAAGAGTACCAACTAATATTGCTTTGGGTAACTTTGATGGTGTACACCGGGGTCATCAAAGGGTAATTCAACCGATTTTGCCCAGAAGAGGAGTTCTAGCTGGTAGCAACCAGACGCTAAGCAGCGGTGATTCCAAGACAATTAGCGAAGAATTTCCCGTTTCCTTACCCACAGAACCAGCTTATTCCACTTTAGTTACGTTTAATCCGCATCCCAAAGAATTTTTTACTGGACAACCTCGTGCTTTACTCACACCTTTAGATGAAAAAGTTCAACAACTAAAACGCCTGGGAGTTCAACAGCTAGTATTGCTCCCCTTTGACCGAGAATTAGCAGCTTTATCACCAGAAGATTTTGTGGAAAAGATTTTGGTGCAGCAATTAAAATCCCAGTTTATTAGTGTCGGACAAGATTTTCACTTCGGCAGACAGCGCCGTGGCACCGCCAATGATTTAAAGTTACTTGCTGCTCGATACAACATCCCCGTTAATGTTGTTCCCCTACAAACCTCTGTAGGGGAAAATGGTGTTCAATATCATCATAGCGATCGCATCCCTGATGTCTTGGAAGCAGAACGCATCAGCAGTTCCTGGATCAGGCAAAGTTTGTCAAATGGTGACATCTCCCGCGCTAACGAACTCCTAGGACGTCCCTATACTCTCATAGGTTCAGTCATTAAAGGTCAACAACTCGGTCGCACCCTAGGCTTTCCCACCGCCAACTTGCAACTCCCTAAAGAAAAATTCTTACCCCGCTTCGGTGTTTATGCCGTGCGCGTTAAAAGTATGGATGAATCTTCTACTATTAACTGCCAAGGCGTGATGAACATCGGTTGTCGTCCCACGCTCAATGGAACTTCTGCATCAGTGGAAGTACATTTGCTAGACTGGTCTGGTGATTTATATGACCAGAAACTGGCAGTGGAATTAACAAAATTCTTGCGTCCCGAACAAAAATTTCCCTCCCTCGAAGCCCTAAAAACACAAATTCAACTGGACTGCACCACCGCTAAAGCAGTTCTAAATGGGTAATGGCTAATGACTAATGGGGCATGGGGTATGGGGCATGGGGTATTGATAACTAATGACTAATGACTAATGACTAATGACTAATGACCATTGACTAATGAGACAAACAATTGAGGTTCTGAGGCAAAATCTGGGGCGTACTATCGTTGGGAAAACCGAACCAATTCGTTTAGTACTAGTCGCCTTGCTAGCGGGTGGTCATGCTTTGCTAGAAGATGTCCCAGGTGTAGGTAAAACTCTACTGGCGAAATCTCTGGCTCGTTCTATTGATGGTAAGTTTCAACGATTGCAATGCACTCCCGATTTATTACCTACAGATATCACAGGAACTAACATCTGGAACCCCAAAACTGGGGAATTTGAGTATCTAACTGGACCAGTGTTTACTAATGTGCTGCTAGCGGACGAAATTAACCGCGCCACACCCCGCACCCAGTCAGCGCTGTTGGAAGTCATGGAAGAGATGCAGGTGACGGTGGATGGGGTTTCTCGTCTGGTTCCCTCACCCTTTTTTGTCATCGCTACCCAGAACCCGATTGAGTATCAAGGGACATTTCCCCTACCAGAAGCCCAGATGGATAGGTTTTTGCTGTCCTTAAGTTTGGGCTATCCTGAAGAATCTGAAGAATTGCAAATGCTGCAACGCTTGCACGACGGTGTAAATGTCGCCGATTTGAAGCCGTGCATTACTCTGGAACAAGTGCAGGAATTACGGCGACTCTGTGCCCAAGTAAAGCTAGAAGCTTCCCTACAAAAATACATTCTCAACCTAGTAAGGGCGACTAGGGAAGATGAAGAGATTACCCTCGGTGCTTCTCCACGGGGTACTGTGGCTTTATATCGAGCTACCCAAGCATTGGGTTTTTTAGAAGGTCGGGATTACGCTATTCCTGATGATGTCAAGTTTTTAGCACCCCACGTTCTTTGTCATCGGTTGATACCCTCTGGGGGACGCAGCGCGAAGACAATCATGGAAAGGTTGTTGCGTTCGGTTTCTATTCCCTAATTTATCCCTCCTTTTTTCCCTCCCTTCTCTCAAGAAAGACAGTGAAGCCTATTTCTTATTAAGAGTATTTCTTGAGAGTTTAGTCTTCTATAGAAACACAAGGATAATGAAATATATCTATAGGAATCATATTTGATTTTTGAAAAGATGCGTAGGGTGTGTTAGCGAAGCGCGTAACGCACCATTTTCAATGCTTTGGTGCGCCCTTACGTTCCGTAAGGGCGCACCCTACAATACTTAAATTTTTTCATAAATCAAACCGGATTCCTATATTTGGTAAAAATGGGATTGATTTTTGTTCTGACACCATGTTGCAATAACGAAAAAGCCAGACTATATCCCGGTTATGAAAATTTGAGTTTTGTGTAATTTAATATTCTGATTTAGCAACCTGTGGGTTCTATAGTGCTGACGCGATCGCAATTTGGCAAACAGTCCAACGCAGCATCACCGTCGGGGACTTGACAATGTACGCGGGAACTTTCCAGCAAGCACAGGGAGCAATCCAAGGCGTCTTAATGAGCATAGCTTCTATTCACGGCGCCACCCGCCAAATCTTGATAGTCTTGTCATCACTACCAGTAACAAGAATATGACTATCCAGGCTGATGGCGACGGAATAAACTGAGTTGCAATGCCCAGTCAGGGTGTGAATTTCCTCTCCGGTTGCCATATCCCAGAGTTTGATAGTCTTGTCATCACTACCACTAGCAACAGTTTTACCATCCGGGCTGATGGCGACAGAATAAACTGTGCTGGAATGACCTGTGAGAGTGCGGATTTGTGTTCCGCTTGCCAGGTCCCAGAGCTTGGTAGTATTGTCCCAACTACCACTGACAAGAGTCTTACCATCTGGGCTGATGGAGATAGAAACAACCGAGTTGGAATGTCCGGTGAAGCTGCGGATTTCCTTTCCAGTTGCCAAATCCCACAGTTTGATAGTCCTGTCCCTACTTCCACTAGCAAGGGTCTTACCATTCGGGCTAATGGCGACGGAATAAACTTCGTCGGAATGCCCGGTGAGGGTGCGGATTTGTTTTCCGGTTGCCAAATCCCACAGTTTGATAGTATTGTCTTTACTACCACTAGCAATGATCTTACTATCAGGGCTGATAGTGACGGAATAAACTGAGTTGGAATGCCCCGTGAGGGTACGGATTTCCTTTCCGGTTGACAAGTTCCACAGTTTGATAGTGTTGTCATCACTACCACTAGCAAGGGTCTGACCATCGGGGCTGATGGCAACAGACCAAACCGGATCGAAATACTCGGTGAGGGTGCAGATTTCTGTTCCCGTTACTAAATCCCAAAGTTTGATAGTGTTGTCAGCACTGGCACTAGCAAGGGTCTGACCATCCGGGCTGATGGCGACGGAAGTCACCGGGTCGGAATGTCCTGTGAGGGTTTGGGCTAAAGCCACTTTTTCCCAGTCAAGGGTAAAAGGCGGTGGAGAAGGCGGTGTAGGTGTTACAGGTGATTTTGAGGTAACAGATGGCGTAGAAGGCTGTCCAGGCGATTTTGGCGTAGATTCCGGCATCAAATCCACAATCACCTCATACGCTGACTGATAACGCTCATCAACATTCACTTTCAACAGCTTATCCAGCACTTTACCCAACTCATCACT
>JAYKJH010000071.1:0-20076 GCA_035285345.1 Nostocaceae cyanobacterium
TATAAATTGCCGTAATTGCAATAAACTAACAGTTTGTCCCAAATTTAGCGGTAGCATAGATACTCCTTCCAGACGAGACTGTACCCAACCGTCTCCCCAATACCACTCGTGAAAGCCATCAATTCCACCACACAGCAGGAGACGTAAGCTATTAGGTGTGGCTACTTGGACTTGATGGTTGATCTGGATTGGACCAGTCCAGCTAGTAAAAGTCAACCCTGGGTGTAGTTCCTCTGGCATTCCCATCGCCAGCCGCTGTGGAGCGAGCCACTTTTGTAATTCTACAGGACAGAGCAAACTCTTGCGAATCAGAGCCTCTGAAGCTTCTACCTCAATACGTATTTGACTTAACTGAAAAGTACCCAGCATGTTTAGGAGTATAGCAATTATTGACCGGCTGTTGTTCTAGGGTATCGCAAACCACACCTGAGCGATGAAGTTTACCGCCCCTTTTATTTCAACAGGGAACTTAAAATATATAAATATAAACCGTTAAGAAATGTAAGGGTTCTCATGGCGGATCAGTTAATTCGCGCCACGGCAGCCGAAGGTGGTATTCGTGCAGTAGGTGTGATTACCACACGCTTAACAGAGGAAGCAAGACAGCGGCACAAGCTTTCCTATGTTGCCACAGCGGCATTAGGTCGAACAATGTCATCAGGGTTGCTCTTAGCTTCCAGTATGAAACGACCAGGTTCGAGGGTCAATATCCGAGTCAAAGGCGATGGACCCTTGGGTAGCATTTTGGTAGATGCAGGTTTAGATGGTACAGTCCGGGGATATGTCAGCAACCCAGATATTGAACTACCGCCAAATCCCAAAGGGAAACTCGATGTCGGAGGTGCTGTTGGTAAAGGCTACCTATACGTCGTGCGAGATGTCGGCTACGGTTATCCTTACTCCAGCACCGTGGAATTGGTATCGGGGGAAATTGGCGACGACATGGCGCATTACTTGGTGAATTCCGAACAAACACCATCGGCTTTGGTGGTGGGTGTTTTCGTTAGTCCCCAAGGTGTAACAGCCGCAGGAGGGATACTCATCCAAGTCATGCCCAAAGCTGCTAGAGATGAAAGCCTGGTGGAAAAATTGGAATCACGGGTAGCAGGTCTGTCAGGATTTACACCCTTATTGCAAGCAGGGAAAAACCTCCCAGAAATCTTTAACGACTTGCTGGGGGATATGGGACTTCATATCATGCCAGAAACCCAAATGCTGCATTTCCACTGCGGTTGCTCTTTTGAGCGGGTTTTGGGAGCCTTAAAGATTCTCGGTAAACACGAGTTGCAAGACATGATTGACAAAGATAATGGCGCTGAGGCAACATGTGATTTTTGTGGTAGTGTGTACCAGGCTAGTAGCAATCAACTGGCAGAATTAATTGTCGAATTACAGGCGGAATCAACCGCTTCTGGTTGAGGAATACTCAACCGCCAAACAGGCAAATGTTTGACTTGACACTTTAGGGAATATAGAGGCAGGTGAAATTTCTCCGCCTCTATTGTTCCAGAAAGTTAAAGAAGATGTAATATAGGTCAGCAACAAGTAGCTTTTTCTGAATGAGAAAGTTACGATGGCAACGACAGCTTCCTTATGATTAAGTAAGCAGTCGCTTGTAGATTATTGGTGGTGTGAGAAATGACAGAGCGGGGCATTCCAGAGAGCTGGTCTGTAAGTGCGTCCCAGCCAGAGCAAGCAAATCGATTATCCCGAACGCCTCCATTAGAAGACTCGATGGCGTCTGTGAAGTCACCCGTTGTCAGTTCTGGGACTGGACAAGTGCGACGCCAAGTCAGCAAGGTAGGCATCAAAGGTAATAATAAGCTGCCAGACCAAGCTAGAGCAACTCAGGAGGATAAACCTACTGACAACTACTCCCAGTGGCAGCGGTGGCTGAAGAACTGGATGCTTTGGGCGGTTGTGGGAGCGGTATTTTCCGGTGGTGTCGGCTTTACAGCCATAACAATGCTTCTGAAACTGCCAGCAGCCCCTAACTGTCCGGCAATTTTCTGGCCTTTGGCTTCAGCTTCCATGCGGCTGCACTGCGCTCAAATAGCAGCTTCTAAGCAGACGGTAAATGATTTGTTGCAGGCGATCGCACTCGTGCGGGGTTTACCCAAAGACCACCCCCTGCGGATGCAAATTGACCAATTGGTAGAGGAATGGTCAGAACAGATTTTGGGATTGGCGGATGAGAGTTTCCAACAAGGAAAACTCAAGGAAGCAATTGCTATGGCACGCAAGATTCCCCAAGAGGTTGCCGCGTATAAATTGGTAGAAGAGCAAATTAGCAAATGGGAATCTACCTGGCGCTCAGCAGAAGAAATCTATCAAGAAGCAGAATCTCAAATGCGTCAACAGCGGTGGCATTTGGCTTTTATGGCTGCTTCTAAGTTGTTGAATGTCGGGAATAACTACTGGGCAACTACTAAATACGACGAATTAAGTGTTTTAATTACCCAAGCACGGGAAGACGCTAACAAGCTAGCAAAAGCCAAGAGTTTGGGTAAAACTGGCATCCTGAACAACTTGCTAGAAGCTATTAGACTGGCGCGTTCCGTTGCTTCTACCAGTTATGTTTATCAAGACGCTAAGGAAGCTATTCCAGAATTTGGACGGAATATTCTGGCATTAGCAGAGGGTCAGTTAGGACGACGTAATATAGACACCGCACTGGAAATTGTCCGCAAAATTCCGAATATTCCCCAGATAGAAGCCGAAAAACAAGACTTTATCCTATTCGTAGAAGCACGCCGCAGCGCCTGGACAGGTAGTGTGGTAGACTTAGAGACAGCAATTTCTCAAGCCCAAAGAATCACTCCCAACAGTCGTTTCTATACCCAAGCACAAGAATTAGCTAGTCGTTGGCAGTTAGAAATTGAAGATTTGACGCGATTGGCAAAAGCCAGAGACATAGCACAGCAAGGAACAGTAGCTGACTTGCGGGCAGCTATCGAGGAAGCACGGCAGATTCCTAGCAGTAACCCCCGCGCTAATGAAGCTAGACGGGAAATGACCCGCTGGCGCCAACAAGTGGAAACTATTGAAGATCAACCCTTCCTTAACCGTGCTGATGAATTAGCAATGTTAGGAGACCTTAACTCCTTACAAGCGGCAATTAAGGAAGCTAGCCGCGTTACGAGAGGTCGTGCATTACACCAAGAAGCCCAAAAGAGAATTGGGGACTGGGCTAGTCAGATCGAGCGGATTCAAGACCAGCCTATTCTAGAACGGGCACGAGAATTAGCCAGTAGCGGTGATTTAACGTCGGCGATCGCCACTGCTGAACCAATTAGCCGGGGACGAGTACTGTCAAGGGAAGCCAAAGCATCACTTGATGATTGGAAAGGACAAATCCGCTCTCGCGAAAACTGGCAACAAGCCAGACAAATTGCTTTGGAAGGTACACCAGAAGCTTTATCAGAAGCAATTCGGCAGGCAAATCGCGTACCCACGAGCAGCCCCTTACGTAGCGATGTCGATCCAGCTATTGAACAATGGAGCCAGCAATTATTGAGCATCGCTCTGACCCGCGGTGAAAGCGATGTTCAAGGTGGAATTGAAATTGCCAAGATGATTCCTGAAGGCACAGATGCTTATAGTTCCGCTCAAGAACAAATTCGCCAGTGGAAGGAGTTTCTAAACTCAGAACCACAGCCAGAACCAGAAGACACTTCTGAATCACAAGAGTCTAGTGGCACTCAGTAATTACTCCATTGGTTTGTTACTCACCCCTCCCATCAAGAGGGAGGGTATCTTATTTATCAATAACTATTCATAACTCAGTACTATTTCGTAGGGCATGGCATTACCATGCCCCTAGATACTTAAATATAAATTAATTAATTTAACTGAATAATTAAGCGTAATTACGTAAAATTCTGGATAAAACTCAGAGTTAATTAGGAAATCAAGAAAAATCTTGCCTAAGATTAGTGACAAAATTTGATTAATCAACAAATAGTTAAGCATTGACTCCTTGCACGGTTCCTATGATTGGTGCTAAGCCTAAATATCCTCATGAGTTCACCGAAAACACCAGGAAATCGAACATTAACAGGCAAGAGCTTTCTTAAGCCAGCCTTGGCGTTTACCGATGCAGTTGCTATTATTGTTGGCACAGTGATCGGAGCGGGGATTTTTGAAACTCCCGCTTTGGTTGCAGCCAATGCTGGCAATGCGGGTATGGTGACGGGTGTTTGGTTGTTGGGAGGGGTGATTTCTTTAATTGGCGCCCTGTGTTACGCTGAATTAGCAACCACCTATCCCCATCCCGGCGGTAATTATTACTATTTGTTTCGCGCCTTTGGTAGACAGATTGCTTTTTTGTTTGCTTGGGCAAGAATGACTGTAATTCAGCCCGGTTCCATTGTGCTCTTGGCATTTGTATTTGGTGACTACGCCAGTGAATTATGGTCTTTGGGTGATAATTCGGCGTCAGTTTATGCCATCGTGGTAATTACACTGCTTAGTGGACTCAATCTCCTCGGCGTCCGCCAAGGCAAATGGACACAAAGCCTGCTAACTATTGCAGAAGTCATCGGCTTACTATTGGTGAGTGTGGTAGGTTTTCTCTGGACACAATCAGCCGTTTTTCCGATCGCACCTGCACCGGATGAACCTGCTAATTTAGGTTTAGCAATGATTTTTGTCTTGCTATCCTATGGTGGTTGGAACGAAGCCGCATATATCTCCGCTGAACTTCGGAATGTCCATCGTAACATGACGCGATCGCTCCTGTGGAGTATTGCTATTATCAGCGTGGTGTATTTGCTGATTAACCTGGCTTATCTTCACGCGCTAGGTGTAACCGGGATGGCTGAGTCCAAAGCCGTCGCAGCCGATTTAATGCGGCGAGCAATCGGAGAACCGGGGGTATGGTTTATTAGTGTGCTGATTTGCATTGCAGCGCTAGGTTCCATTAATGCCACGATATTTACCGGCGCACGTACCAATTATGCCCTAGGACAAGACTTCTCGATGTTTTCTGCCCTGGGACAATGGCAGGATGAGTCTAACACACCCTCTAGCGCTCTGCTCATCCAAGCGGGAATCTCTCTAGGGCTGGTAATGCTCGGGACAATTCAGCGTAAAGGCTTTGAAACGATGGTGGACTACACAGCCCCAGTGTTCTGGTTTTTCTTCCTGCTCACAGGGCTTTCGCTGTTCGTACTGCGATCGCGCGATAGTTCTGTTAACCGTCCGTTTCGCGTCCCCTTTTATCCCATTATACCTATCCTGTTTTGTCTGGTTTGTGGCTATTTGCTCTACTCTAGTCTTGCCTATACCGGCTTTGGTGCAATTGTAGGTGTGGCTGTTGTACTAGCAGGTATCCCACTGCTGTTGTGGATGCGAAGTAGCGACTAAGCGAAGATTATTCGTCAATCAAAAGCTAGGAGAAAATACCGTGCAACTACGTCTAATTTTCAGGTTACTCGTGTTGAGTGTCGGAGTTGGTAGTCTGATGCTGATAGGATGTACTCAGGAAAATACTTCCAATCCTACTGATAAGACCCAGGCTTCCTCTCCCACCTCAGTAGCAGAAACCACCCCACAACCATCTCCCCCAACACCCGTCCCCACAACTCCAGCAACTCCCACTCCCAATCAAGCACCGGATGTGGTTTATGTTCCCACTCCACAGGTGGTGGTGAATAAAATGCTGGAACTGGCTAAAGTGACAAAAGATGATGTGATTTATGATTTGGGTAGTGGTGATGGCAGAATAGTGATTACAGCAGCACAAAAGTTTAGCGCTCGTAAAGGAGTAGGTATCGAAATCGACCCCAAATTAGTGAAGCAATCCCAAGAAAATGCTAAGACAGCAGGGGTCAGTGACCGGGTTGACTTCCGACAACAAGACCTATTCACCACTGACTTGCGAGAAGCAACAGTAGTGACACTTTATCTGTTACCTGAATTGAATGTCAAACTACGTCCCAAACTGTTTAAAGAACTGAAACCTGGTACGCGGATTGTCTCCCACGATTTTGATATGGGTGACTGGAAACCAGAAAAAGTTGTAAAAGTCAAGGGTGATGCACGGGAACATACGGTATATTTTTGGACAATCCCCCAACAAGTACCAGAAAATCTTCGTTAATCGCTTATCTTAGCTTTGTTATGGACAGTTTCCTAGAAGAAGCAAAAACCGTAGAGATGTTAGATAGTGCTGCTTACTACTTTCCTTTGGAGAAGGGACGCTATCAAGTTGAGCCTGGTTTAATAGCTTTTGGCACAGCTTTGGGTAATAAACAGGCGGACGAACAAGTGTTTCAAATTGATGGTAATTTTGCCCATTACCGACAGATGAAGCTTTTAGCTCGTAGGGAAAGGTTCAACAAATATTACCAAACCTGCAACTATTCCCAAAGGGTTGCAGGTGTGATTGCTAGATGGATAGTGCAACGACTGACATTGGAACATCCGGAAAACTTTCATACTGAAATATTACCTAATAATGAAGTATTATTCCACTGTTGCTTAACGGAGGAAACTCTGTACTTAGATGCAGAGTGGCAATTCAAGCAAGTCCAGAACAACAAAAATCCTGTTGTTCCAGCTTACACCGACAGTCTCGACGCCTTAGCAGCGCAGATACAGGAAGACTTGGTTGTTGTTTGTCGAGGAGGGGATGGTAGTAACTGGGTAAGCGCCATTCACCTATGTTATCCCAACCACTGGGCAGCAGAAGAGAAGATTGGTAAAGATTTTGCCATAGTCCATGCTCCGGTGGCGGGAATGGAAAAAATCAATCAACGAGGTAGGGCTATTGTCAACACGATGATTGACCGGGAACCAAGGATTCGTTTTGCGTGGGGTTTGAGTACGGATACACGACTCAATCACCATCCAGAACCACCACCCCATGTAGCAATAAATCAATGGCGTGGTAGAGAATTTGACCCACAAAACTCCAGTATTTATCTGAGAATAGAGCGTCAGGTCATCTGGGGATTTACGGAATATAAGGCAGCGGTTTTTACTATTCGCACTTACTTTCGCGACTGTACAGCAATAAAACAGGACTCAGCGTTGCGCCACAAACTGTACTGTGCTATCGCATCTATGACGCCAGAATCTTTAAGTTACAAGGGTTTAGCTAAAAGTAAAGACTCTATTTTGGCATGGTTACAGGATGCTTAATCCCAGACAGACAAAGGAACAGGAGCTAGAGATAACAAGCAATGTCTTCCTTCCATTGCATTTAATCACTAATGACTACTGACTAATGACTAATCAAAAAAAGAGGGTAACTTTGCAATTACCCCCAGAGCAACATCCTCCTGTAAACTTTTAACTTCAAAACAGCGACACCATATCAACAATCGCTGCGCTGGAAACTTTGTTTGGTTAGATATTTGAGATAGACTTAGCTTCTAAGGAAAACTGGGGACTTTAGAATTACTCTCTTGTGCAGTTAGTTCTGGTGAAGATGAAGACTTTTGCTGTACTTTGTCTTGAGGGATTAGAGATAGCAGCTTAGGTAGCGCAATACAGATAGCTGTATTAATCAATGTTAGTAGTACACCATCCATCAAACCCATATACACATGCCTTCCGTTCAAAATGGCTGATATTAAGTAAGCAGGTGAGGAAAAATAAACCTTTAGGCTGGAGTTAATGAATATTCACCACAGCCTGGGTTATTTCCGTCTATTCACTTAAATTTTATTTATTTCTATTATTGTGAACTAAAAATCAAGCAAATAGTAAAATGACCTATTTTGAATTTCTTTTCATTACTATAAGTTATTCTAAATGTTAATTTTTATATGCAAAATCGACTAATACTGTTTTTGATTAACCACAGCCAGAAGTAATTCTGTCCACATCAACATGCTACCCTAGCTCCACATCAGAATAAGCTGGAAACACATACAATCAGCAGTTGGTCAAAGGATACATGTTGCAAGCACAACCGATATCGAGTATTTATGCAAACATGGCGGAGCGAGAAAAACAGGCTCTCAAGCAGTTGGTAGACTATTCACAAATACAGTCTCTGCCAGAAATTTGGGATGTAGCACAGCAGTGGTTTGGCGATACCGTTGCGCTACGTAACCCCCACACTAAACCAGAAGTGGTGCTGAGTTACGCTGAATTAGCGAGGAAAATTCAACAATTTGCGTCGGGGTTACAAACTTTGGGAGTTGAAGCAGGCGATCGCATCTCCCTATTTGCGGACAACTCTCCCCAGTGGTTGATTGCAGACCAAGGAATTATGAAGGCTGGAGGGGTGAATGCAGTACGTTCTTCCCAAGCGGAACGACAGGAATTACTCTATATCTTAGAAAACAGCGGCAGCACGGCTTTAATAGTCGAAAACCGGAAAACCTTAACTAAACTGCGTCCGGAACTAGATTCCAGCGCGATTAAATTTGTGATTTTGCTATCTGAGGAGGAATCACCAGCAGCAGATAGCTTGCATGTGTATAACTTTTCCCAAACGATGGCAAAGGGAGCAGAACATACTCTTAAGCCAGTCAAGCAAAACCGGGAAACCCTAGCAACGTTACTCTACACTTCCGGGACAACAGGGAAACCCAAAGGAGTGATGCTATCTCATGGCAATTTATTGCACCAAGTAACAGTCTTGGGGACAATAGTACAACCACAGGTGGGCGATATTGTTCTAAGCATTCTCCCTACCTGGCACTCCTATGAACGCAGTTGTGAGTATTTTCTGCTGTCCCAGGGTTGTACACAAGTGTATACTAATTTGCGTTCGGTAAAACGGGATTTAAAAGAATTTCAACCCCATTATATGGTCGCTGTACCCCGGCTATGGGAATCAATTTATGAAGGGGTGCAAAAGCAGTTCCGAGAACAGCCAGCCTCGAAGCAAAAGCTAGTTAATACTTTATTGGGCTTTAGTCAAAAATATATTCAAGCACGGCGGATTGCTCAAGGGTTCAGTTTACAAAGTCTCCAGCCATCAAGCATCGAGAAATTACAAGCTAGTATACAAGCCGCAATGCTTGCACCCTTGCACAGTTTAGGAGAAAAGCTAGTTTACGGCAAAGTTCGCGAAGCCACAGGCGGTAGAATCAAGCAGGTAATTAGTGGTGGAGGTTCTCTAGCAATGCACCTAGAGAACTTCTTTGAAATTGTCGGGATTGAAATTTTAGTAGGCTATGGTTTAACAGAAACTTCCCCTGTGACCCACGTCCGGAGAATTTGGCGAAATTTGCGCGGTTCGGCAGGACAACCAGTAGCGGGGACACAAGTCAAAATAGTCGAGCCAGAAACTCGTCAAAGCTTACCCAGAGGAGAACGGGGGTTAGTTATGCTTAAAGGTCCGCAAATTATGCAAGGCTATTATCAAAATCCCCAAGCGACCGCAAAAGCCATTGACCCCGAAGGTTGGTTTGATAGCGGTGATTTAGGCTGGGTAACACCGGAAAACGACCTAGTGTTGACTGGGAGAGCAAAAGACACGATTGTGTTAACCAATGGGGAAAATATCGAACCCCAACCGATTGAGGATGCTTGTTTGCGTTCCCCCTATATTGACCAGATGATGCTCGTTGGACAGGATGAAAAGATTCTCGGTGCGCTGATTGTCCCCAACCTGGAAGCCTTGCAAAAATGGGCAGAAACTCAAAATCTGCACCTAGTTGTTCCGGAAGCTACTCAAGAAACACTCAGCACTCAGCAGACAAACATCCTGACGCAGGTTGACCTAGAAAGTAAGATAATTCAAGATTTATTTCGGCAAGAATTGAATCGGGAAGTCCAAAACCGTCCTGGTTATCGAGCAGATGACCGCATCGGACCATTTAAGTTGATTCAGGAGCCGTTTTCTCAAGAAAATGGCATGATGACTCAAACCCTAAAAATCCGGCGACACATCGTGATGGAACACTATCGCGATATTATTGACGGGATGTTTACCTGATTCCACCGGCAACCTTTACAGGAAACTGACAACATTTATGGATGTCTCTAAACAACAACTGCTGCTCAAACGTGCTGTTAACGTCAAAGCTATCGTTACTCCTCTGTGGATAGAGGAAGTGCAGCAGCAACTACAAGCACAGATAAATCAAATTGACCAGCAATTGCAACAACTGGACATGCAAGGACAAAGGGCGATCGCTGAAATTCAAAAGCAAAGCCTCCAACCCCCCGGTCCGCAGACACTGCAACAAATTGATAACATCCAAGTTCAAGTTAATCAGAAGAAAAGCGAACTGCTGGAGCAAAAAAATCAAATGCTGCTAAACTTGCAGCAAGTGCAGTCACTAGAGTTAAATCAGGAAGTTAGCCAATTCCAGATGGAAGGCTTTTTTCGCGTCGAACCAGGCGATAACTTGATTAGCAAAATGCAAGTAGAAATCGTGCTGCGTGATGGGATCGTCGAAGAAATTCGCGGCGATATTTAACTTACTTCACACAATTCCCCATCCGTGCGGTGGGGATGGATAGCAAATCTGCCATAGGTAAACAGCCGGAACAAATGCTCATATTTGAATAACTTGAACTATCAAAACAGTGTGGGAGCGTGAGAACCCCTGCCTTTTAAGGAGGGGATGAAACGCGACTCAACGGGTTTTAACCCGGTGTTTCTGTTTCTAAGTATTTACGAATTGCTTCGCGGATCAGGTCATTAATTGACCTCTCGGTACTAGAAGACTTCTTTTTTAGGTCTTCATATTCTTTATCTGACAATCTCAAGTTGTAACGCTGCATCATCCCATATATGTGTTAATATGGGATTAGTTTAACACTAAGGATGAAAAACTCCAAAAAACAAAATAGTGTTAAACAAAAGTAGCCGTACAGCCAGAAATGGTCGAGGCGGGTAGGACTGTTTGAACCAGTCAAAGCCCCTTTGGGGCAGAATAACGTTGCGTAGTCCGATTTTTAATCGGCGTAGCAACAACAGTTCGGAATCCACGTTTTTCAAAGCGTGGAGAGTTCAACCGCAACTCTGGCAAATATTACGACTGTCCCAACCCTGAGTGTAAACACATTATGGAGCGGGATAAAAATGGTGCTTTCAATATTATGTTGAAAGCTTTGAGGGATACCTCCTTGTCGCAAGACAAGCCATATTCAGTGATTTTTGGCTAAATTCCAGAAATTACCGGATTAAATGTATCTGAACCAGTCGTCGGGTAAACTGCTAATTTCTGCCTGGTCATCTGTCCGATGACTAATGACTAATGACAGTTTTTAATTGACCTATCTTGAAAACCTTTCCTAGCTTTACATTGTATCTGGTATCCCGCCCAGACAATCTGCCAGACACGAGGTGATGTTACCAAAATCGAGCGTCCAAAAGTGTTGAATTCCACACGATATTTCATAGCCACCAGTGAATCATCCGCTAAGCGAGTTTGAGTAATGGTCACTACTGCCTGATTTGGTTGCGGATAAGCAACTTCTACTTTACGGGTCTTACTATCTGACTCAAGACTACCAAAAGCGTTAAGGGCAATTGCCGCTGGATCGCTACCTTCGAGGACAGAAGAGATAGTTTCTAGAACTATGGGTTTATATTGAGTTCTTTCTGAGGGTTGTGCTACCGTATCTGTCTGGCTATAAGTATACAAACTTGGCTGTGGTGTTTTGCTCTTGTGAGAAACTATCTTAGGTAGTTGACGGTTAGCAATATAGATGCCCAGTGTGATACTAGCAGTCAAAGCTGCACAAAGCGCGATTGTGAAAAGTTTCCACTTTGCCAACATAAAATTTAAAAGTCTGTTCTTTAAAAGAATTTTCCAGCTGATTGATTATCTGTTTTTTATCTTTACTGGTAGTTTATCCGTGGATAACATACCCAGTGGCTGAGTGGGGGCAAATATCGACAATCTACAAAAAACGACAATCTCTCGTCTCTAACAAATAACCCAAAACCAGGCTGTCCCGGTCTGCCTATCGGCAGACAGGTTCTGGAGACTTTTAACTAAACCCCTAGCAACCATCTGTAGTGAAGGTACTAGTCAACCTGAATATTTAGACAAGGTTGTTGTCTTTCTAGTTCCAAACTCTGAGGTAATAGCCAGACAACGGGACGATAAGTTATCCCCATTCCTCATAAGGATAGCAGCGATGAAAAAAATCACTAATGATCAATGACTAATGACTAATGACTAGCATGTCAAGATACAATGCGATGTGGCATTACGCTTGAAGTTTATTAAAGTTCGGTTCGGAAACCACCATTATGAGTATTAATGAAGTATTTATGCCCGCACTTAGTTCCACCATGACTGAGGGAAAAATTGTCTCTTGGGTCAAATCGACCGGAGATAAAGTGGAAAAAGGCGAAACAGTGGTGGTTGTCGAGTCGGATAAGGCTGATATGGATGTGGAGTCCTTCTATGAAGGATACCTTGCTGCTATAATTGTTCCCGCTGGTGGAACTGCTGCTGTAGGAGCAGCTATTGCTCTGTTAGCAGAAACTGAAGCTGAAATCCCAGATGCTGTTGCTCAAGCTAACTCAGGTGGTGCTAGTACCCCAGGGACAGCCTCCAGGAGCGCGATCGCACCCGCCGCACCCGCTCAAGAACAAGTCGCAGCCTCTGGGGAGCAAAATGGCAGTCACAAAGGCGATGGACGGCGGATGGTTTCACCCCGTGCCCGAAAGTTAGCGAAGGAACTAAAAGTTGATGTAAATACGCTCGTAGGTAGCGGTCCCCACGGTCGGATCATCGCTGCGGATGTGGAAGCTGCTGCTGGTAAGCATACTACTAAACCCATTCCACCCGCACCTGCACCCGCACCCGCACCTGCACCTGTACCTGTAGCTGTACCCGTCGCTGCTAGCGCACCTGCACCCGCACCTGCACTTCCTGGTCAGGTAGTTCCCATGACCACCTTGCAAAATGCGGTAGTACGGAATATGGTTGCTAGCCTTGCCGTACCCACCTATCATGTCGGTTACACCATCACCACTGATGAACTAGACAAGCTGTATAAACAGATTAAGTCCAAAGGTGTAACCATGACCGCTCTATTAGCAAAAGCTGTGGCTGTCACCTTGCAAAAACATCCGCTGCTCAATGCTAGCTACTCCGAGGGAAACATTGTTTATCATGGCAATATTAATGTTGCCGTGGCAGTAGCAATGGATGACGGTGGGTTGATTACCCCTGTGTTGCAAAATGCCGACAAGATTGATATTTATTCTCTCTCACGCAATTGGAAGTCTTTAGTAGACCGCGCTAGAGCAAAGCAGCTGCTACCAGAAGAATACAGCAGCGGGACTTTTACCCTGTCTAACTTGGGGATGTTTGGTGTAGATAGATTTGATGCTATATTACCCCCTGGACAAGGCTCGATTCTGGCAATTGGTGCATCCCGTCCCCAGCTAGTAGCCTCTGCTAACGGGATGTTTGGCGTCCGTCAACAAATGCAAGTCAATATTACCTGCGACCACCGGATTATCTACGGTGCCCATGCAGCAGCATTTTTGCAAGACTTAGCGAAGTTGATTGAAACTAATGCCCAATCTTTGACGATGTAATTACTGCTGATGTAGGGACGTTCCATAAAACGTCTCTACCCCAAAGCCCATTAGGAGAATCTCAATCACAAAAAATCTGTTACAAAAACTGATACGAGCGCCCTGTTATTCAGACAATCCCATAAGATTAAGTAGAGTTAAGTCTCCTCACACCACACCTAAAACCGTGAAACTACAAATGTTTCGCGGTTTTTTGTTTTGAGAAATCACCCCCCACTCTTAATCGAGTCTTGGGGAGGGTGGATAATTTTTTCGTTCCAGGTGCATGGTAGCGACGAGCTTGATTTTTTTAATTTATATCTTTTTTTGATAACAAAGTCTTATCTTTTTACAATTTATTTCCGTATTTCTACACCTGACAATTCCATGTTTTTCTTAAGAAGAAAATTATTCGCATCATAAATATTCGCTGGACTGACTTTGATGTATCTCTAGTTTGTGAGTTACCCCAGAAATTAGGGAAAATTAGCTTCTTTATATGTCCGCTTATAACCAGATTTCGGATTTAATTCTAAATTTTGCTGAGGCAATAGTATTTTTACTTATTTATTTGCAAAAAAAAGCAACTATAACTTACTTACGTAATTCCAGAAAAACAATCAACCAAAAATGTGTTATGTATTGATAACTAACAGCTATTAGCTGGTTAAAACTGAAAAAACTGGCAGTTTTATCTAAAGCATTAACTCAATCACAACTGCAACTTACCTATGGGATTGGTAATTGATTAGGGGCTTTTACTGTGAATATGAATATCAATAAACTCTTACTACCGGTTTTTCTTATTTTTACAACTTCGTCGTTATATAGTTGTACTAACAATCAGAATGAAGGACAAACAGAAGTTCAAACAGTCGATGTTAGTGACCAATTTGTTCAAGCGGTGGAAGCCAATCAACCAGATATTGCGCTTTCATTTCTGACAGAAGATGCTCGTACCAAAATTAACTCTAGTAATTTTTTCAATGCCAATGGCGACTTGAAGAGTGTTATTGAAGCATTTAGACAAGCAGGAATTTCTACTCGTAAGCAGCAAGGGATTTCTTATCAAAAAACAAAAGAGCTTCCTGTGGAAGTCAAAAATCTGGCAGGTAATAAAGGCTTTATCAGAGTTGTACTAGTCAATAAAAATGGGGAATGGCGAATCGCAAATATTTTGAATAACAAATAACAATTTTTGCATATATCTCCCCAGAGACGCGGTTATTCGCGTCTCTACCATCACAAACTAACATCTGTCAGGTTTTTATTAGACCTATGAGCATAAGTCGGTCGAAACCAACAGAAAAATTAGATTTGATCTGTATAAATCTCGTGTTCATCTGTGTTCCAAATCAAAAATTAGTATTACATGCATCTGTGAAACCTACATCCACTGATTTTATCGTCGGCAAGTTTATTAAGTATTAATGCTGAAAATCTTTTAAGTTACAAAGCAAAATCAGATACTAGTATAATGGATATACATATTTTATGCTAATTGTCAACCGTATAAAAATTTTAATTCAAAGTTTATTTTAAGTTGCTAATTTTAGCGGGATTTTTTTTGGCGAAAAGACAACGTAAATATAAGGGTTTCAGAGGTTTAAATTAAAATAGATACACCTCTCCATCAGTCTTAAACTACTGCAGGCTAAAAGTACTGCCACTATGTAGAGCAATATTGAATATATCAGGATTTTTTGACAATATTACAATTTAATCGTTTTATTTTTTAAATATATTTTTTGATTAAATATCTGTTTAGCTTATAAGTAACCTGTAGACGCTAGTTTGTAAGTATATTTTCTCTAGATAAAATGAAGTCATTATGAGTATGATTAATTCCATGAAGTCATCATTCTTTCTGGAGAACACTGTCAATGGATTTATCTAACTCGAACACCCTGAAGAATCTCGATGCTGCATTTGCTGGTGAGTCGATGGCAAATCGCAAGTACTTGTTTTTTGCTGAAGTAGCGAGGAAACTGGGCTTTTCCGACTTAGCAAAACTGTTTAAAGATACCGCAGCCCAAGAAACAGAACACGCCTTCGCCCACTTCAGTTTGTTGCATCCTGAGTTAGTAGTAGCAGACCCAGCGGCGCTGACGGCGGAAGAAAAGAAGAAAATTGTCTCTCGCTGCTTAGAATTAGCGATTGAGGGTGAAACTTACGAGTACACCACGATGTATCCAGAATTTGCTAGTGCAGCCGAACGCGATCGCGACGCTGCGGCGGCTGAGGAATTTGCTGCACAGGCAGAAGAATCTGCTGAACATGCGGGAATTTTTCGTGAAGCAGCCCGTCGTTTTGGTTTGCTCAAGCACATTGAAAATCACCATGCAGACCGCTATAGCGAAGCCCTAGACGTGTTAAATGGTGGTCAGTCTGCTACGAGAGCAGCGGGTGATGACCCCGCTACCCGCAAGTGGATTTGTAAGCAGTGCAGCATGATTTACGACCCTGTGGTGGGAGACCCCGATTCTGGTATTGCTCCTGGAACACCTTTTGAAGCAATTCCTGATGATTGGCACTGTCCCATCTGCGGTGCAGTGAAGAAGATGTTTGTACCGTTTGAAGAAAAAGTAGCAGCTTAGCTGGGTTATGGAAATTGTAGAGACCGTACATTAGAGTCTCTACAAGACTTTTAAACTCTTAACCACCAGAGCAGCACTTGCGCCATGATAATTTTGGCTATCATCGCCGTCGGCATAATCGCCACATAAGCGGTGTTAGGTGCTTCTGATTTTGCTAAATTACCAATAAACGAAAGAATTGCTGGCTGGGTTTGTCCACCCGCCAGAGTTCCGGTTGCTGTTACCCAATCGAGTTTTAAAATCAACATCGACCCACCTAGCAAAACGAGGGTGGAAATCAGCGTAATTATCGCCCCGAAACTCAGCAGGACAACGCCATTTTGCGCCACAGCATCGATAAAGTTACTGCCGGATTTGATACCCACACCAGCGAAGAATAGCACCAGTCCCAAGTCCCGAAAAGTTGTGTTGATTTCTGCTGGTAAGTCCCAAATAATCGGACCGCTTCGACCTTGCCATCCGAAGATGAGCGCCGCTAGCATCGGACCACCTGCTAGTCCTAAACGCAGTGTCAAATCACCAGGTAGGTGCAGGGTGAGAGTGCCGAGCAGTACACCAATGAGGATTCCTAGGGACAGGGATAGATAATCGGTTTCGCTTAATTTACGGAGCGAGTCACCCAAATATTTTGTTAAACCGGGGATTTGCTCTACAGGTGCAACTACCCGCAAGCGATCGCCCCGTTCTAGATAGGTGTCGTCTGTCGGGACAAAATCCACATCCCCACGACGGATGCGCGTCACCACAGCATTCCAGTTCTGTTCAATTCCTGTGTCAGCAAGTTTTCGACCGACTAGCTTTTTATTAGTTAACAGGATGCGGCGGTAATCCACTTGGTCGCGTCGTGATTCGGGTCCTGGTTGTTGTAAGACTTCTACCCCACCAAGCGCCGTTGCTTGAGCAACTTTGTCTTTTGTCCCGACGATGTGAATGATGTCCCCCATTTCCAGTAAGGTGTTTGGTCTTGCCACACTAACCTGATTATTGTGTTCTACGCGGCTGACTTTCACTCCTAGCTTGGACAGTGGGGACTGTTTGAGCGTCACTCCTGTCAATTGCCGGGAAACGATTTTCAGATTTGTACTGGTTGGTGGGTCGGATTCGGCTCCCGTTTCTTTCTCAGCACGCGCAGTTTCTGTTTTCAGATTCACTTGCTTCCATAATCCCGTTAGTTCAGCGATTGTAATCGGCAGAATCACCGCTAGGGGATAAGCAACAGAGTAGCCGATGGTCAGGAGCGTACTTTCTGGCTTGCCATTCAGCATTTCTGTTGCGGCTGCTAGTGCGGGAGTGTTCGTAAGTCCACCGCAAAACAGTCCGACAGCCAGCGCTGGATTGACACCAAACACTTTACAAGCTAACTGCGTTACGGTTGCTGCACCGATGACTGCTACTAGCGCTAGGGTGAAGAGTGCTAATCCACGTCGCTTCATAATCCTGAAAAAAGCCGGACCTGCTTGTAGTCCGATGGTATAGACAAACAGCAGTAGTCCCAGTTGCGGGACGATTTCCGGTAAATGAAAAGCGCCTTTACCCCACCCACCAAGGGCAATACCGACAAACAACACTGACGCCATACCCAAGCCAATGCCTTTGAAGCGCAACTTGCTACCAAGATATCCCAAACCGATAGTTAAGAACAGTAGCATTATCGGCTGTTGCTTGAGAAACTCCCTGAGATATTCAAACATATATGCTCCTGTTAAGAAAACCAAATAAATTCTGAACTTACTCCTTTTTATTTGTAGCTTTGAAGTTAATTAACTATATTTCCATATATAGATAAAAAGATAAAATAGTTAGTCAAACTAACCACAATTTCATAGAAACTTAATTTTTGGTATTGGCGATTTTAGTCAAAGTGCTGTGAAATAGCCAAGACAAGTTAACTGAAATGTCCGAGAATAAAAATTTACTTTCCCCCATCCCGGCGCCATTTAGCCCTGACCAAACGAATTTCATCAAAGCTATAACTATCACCCAAATATTCCTTGATTGGTGTCAGCGAATAATCTCCCAACGCTTCTAAAGCTTGCCAAATTTTATTTTGTTTTTCTGGTGATACAAGTTGATTTATATCCACAGGCTGTTTTTTCTCAATTAAATCGGATAGGTGACGAATAATTGTCGTTAGACGGACGTTGCGTTTCTGGGCAATTTCTTCTACGCTAAAACCTTGTTGATAGAAGTGTAAAGTTTCTAATTCTGTATCGGAAGGAAGTCCTGGTAAGCGTTGATATTTTCCTGGTTTATCTAATCCTTGTTCTTGGCGAAAAGTACGAATTTCGGTAAGAAATCTCTCTCCGTATTGAGCAAGTTTATGTTTACCTACACCAGCCAGATTTTCAAATTCCTTTAGACTTTTTGGTTGGATCTGCGCCATTAATTTTAATGTAGAGTCACCAAACACAACGTAGGGTGGTACTGATTGTTCGTCAGCAATTTGCTTCCGGAGAGAGCGTAATTTTTGAAATAGCATTTCTGCGTCTGCTGATGCAAAACTTTCTTCGGCAATCACGACTTTTTTAGCGGTAGGAATAGCAATAGAAACAGTCCGCTGTCGTCGCATGACTTCCCAACTTAGGGGGTTAAGTTTCAAAATAGAATATCCATCTGTAGTTTGGTCTAATAAGCCTTGATGTAACAGAGAACGTGCTAAGATTCGCCATTCATCAAGAGTTTTATCTTTACCAATCCCGTAGGTAGAAAGTTTATCGTGCCCGTTTTGGAGTACTTTTTGATTTTGGGAACCACGCAACACATCTATAATATGAGCCATGCCAAATCTTTCTTTACATCTAGCGACGCAAGATAAAAATTTCATGGCTTCTATTGTCCAATCTTCCGTTGGTTTTGTATTCAGACAATTGTCACAATTACCGCAATTACCGGAAAATCTTTCGCCAAAATAACCAAGTTGAATTGTCCGCCGACAGACTGTACTTTCGGCATAATCTATCATCTGTCTTAGTTGTTGTCTGGCAATTAGTTGTTCTTGCTCGTCTGGTTTTTGGTTAATAATATATTCTATGGTTTTGATGTCAGCTACACCAAAAAATAACGTACAAATTGAGGGTTCTCCGTCTCTTCCGGATCTTCCGGATTCTTGATAGTAACTCTCGATATTACGCGGTAGGTCAAAGTGAACCACAAACCGGACATCGGGTTTATTAATACCCATCCCAAAGGCGATGGTTGCTACCATGACCCGCACGTCATCTCGAATAAATCGCGTTTGATTTTTAGTACGTTCTTCGTCGTTTAATCCTGCATGATAAGGTAAGGCGGAAATCCCTTGTTGTTGGAGTTTAAAGGCGATTTCATCAACTTTCTTTCGGGTTAAGCAATAGATAATTCCCGAACCTTCATTTTTGCGGATAATTTCTAATAGTTCAGTGTAAGCTTGTTTGCTTTTAGGGCGAACTTCGTAGTAAAGATTTTGGCGGTTGAAGCTAGCAATATGAATACTGGGTTTTTTTAAGCCCAGTTGTTGGATGATGTCAGCACGAACCCTGTCGGTGGCTGTAGCGGTGAGTGCAGAGGTGGGTACGTCGGGGTAGCGCTTTCGCAATAAGATTAATTGGCGGTATTCTGGACGGAAATCGTGTCCCCATTCGGAAACGCAGTGCGCTTCATCGATGGCAAAGGTAGAAATGCCAATTTGATGGTTTACTAGGTCTAGAAAGGGCAGGAATCGGTCGCTAATTAGACGTTCGGGAGCGACGTAGAGGAGTTTAACTTGTCCATTCAGGATGGCTTCTTCTCGCGATCGCACCTGGTGAGCATTGAGGCTGCTATTGAGAAATGTTGCCGGAATGCCATTATCCCGCAATGCTGCTACTTGGTCTTGCATTAAAGCAATTAGCGGTGACACGACGACGGTTAAGCCTTTTTTAATAAGCGCTGGTAGTTGAAAGCACAAAGACTTTCCCCCTCCCGTCGGCATGACTATCAATAAATCCCGCTTAGAGAGAGCATCTTCAATAATTTGTCGTTGTCCAGGACGAAAATTATCATAACCGA
>JAYKJH010000072.1:0-2616 GCA_035285345.1 Nostocaceae cyanobacterium
GACCCTGACAACAAAGCGCCAGTAGACGTAAAGTTTTCTTGTACCACAGGCGGGTTTGAAAAATTCTGCGCCGGAGAAACAGACATCAACAATGCGTCTCGACCGATTTTGTCAGCAGAGATGACAGCTTGTAAGCAAAATCGCATAGGGTACATGGAGTTTCCCGTAGCTTTTGATGCTTTAACTGTGGCTGTCAATCCCCAAAATACCTGGGCAAAAGACATCACAGTAGCAGAACTAAAAAAGATTTGGGAACCTGCTGCTCAAGGTAAAATTACCCGCTGGAACCAAGTACGTCCATCTTGGCCAGACCGCCCTCTGAATTTGTATGGTGCAGGGGGAAAATCTGGTACTTTTGACTACTTTACCGAGGCAATTGTCGGTAAACCTAGAGCCTCTCGCACTGATTATACAGCAAGTGAAGATGATGAGGTGTTGGTAAAGGGCATCAGCAAAGACCCTAATGCGTTGGGTTACTTTGGCTACGCGTACTATGAAAAAAATCAAGATAAATTAAAAGCACTTGCTGTTGACAATGGACGTGGCGCAGTACCACCTTCACGCCAAGCCGTAGAGAAAGCCAAGTATCAACCACTTTCTCGACCTTTATTTATTTATGTCAATCCTCAGTCTTTATCCAACAGAGGAACGCTGTACAAATTTGTAGATTTCTACATGAAAAACGCACCAAAAGCAGTTAGCTCTGTTGGGTATGTGACTTTACCAAATGATGGCTACCGCCTCAACTATATTCACTTGTATCAAGGCAAGGTAGGAACAGTCTTTGATGGTAAAGCAGAAATGAACCTAACGATTGGTGAGTTGTTACGAAAAGAAGCGAAATTTTAGCCGTTAACTTTGATTTTAGGTTTATTTCAATGAGTCAGAATTCGCAAGCTAGTACAACCCGGATACAAGCAGGAAGCAATCTCAGTTTTTTTGAAAAATACCTCACCTTGTGGGTATTTTTATGTATCGTTGGCGGAATTACTTTAGGTAGATTATTTCCAGGAGTGGCGGTGGCGCTTGATGACATGAGTATATATCAAGTGTCTATCCCCATTGCTGTGTGTTTATTTTTCATGATGTATCCCATCATGGTGAAGATTGACTTCACGCAAGCAACAAACGCCATCCGCGCTCCAAAACCAGTGATTCTTACCTTGGTAGTGAATTGGTTGATTAAACCATTCACAATGGTGATATTTACTCAATTCTTCTTAGGATGGTTATTTCGTCCTTTGATCACCGCAACTGAATTTATTCGCGGTAGTGAAGTAGCACTGGCAAATTCTTATATTGCTGGCACTATTTTATTGGGAATTGCGCCTTGTACAGCGATGGTGCTGATGTGGGGATATCTTTCTTATGGTAATCAGGGACACACCTTAATCATGGTGGCAGTCAATTCTCTGGCAATGCTGTTTTTATATGCACCATTAGGTAGGTGGTTACTAGCTGCGAATAATTTAACTGTGCCTTGGCAAACCATTGTTTTGTCAGTGCTGATTTATGTTGGTTTACCGCTATTAGCGGGAATGTACAGCCGTTACTGGATTTTTAAATACAAAGGCAAAGAGTGGTTTGAAAGACGATTCCTCAATTATTTGACTCCAGTGGCGATTACTGCGCTCTTGGTAACTTTGGTATTGCTGTTTGCATTCAAGGGTGAATTAATTGTGAATAATCCCTTGCATATTTTGTTAATTGCTGTACCACTATTTATCCAAACAAATTTCATTTTTTTGATTAGTTATGTAGCAGCATTGAAGCTGAATTTATCTTACGAAGATGCCGCGCCCGCAGCATTAATTGGAGCAAGTAATCATTTTGAAGTGGCGATCGCCACGGCTGTAATTTTATTTGGCTTAAGTTCAGGCGCAGCACTCGCCACAGTGGTAGGGGTTTTAATCGAAGTCCCTGTGATGTTGATGCTGGTTGAATTTTGTAAGCGTACAGCAAGTTGGTTTCCCAGAGAACCGGAAAAAGCGACATTGCTAGATCCACGTTGTTTTGGTAATTGCAAATAAGCTGATATCGATCTAACTCGCATATCCCTTCGTGTTGGTTATTAACAATCAACTGTTAACAAAAGATAGAGCCAAAAAAGGAATTGATCTATGAAACGTGTAATGTTTGTCTGCAAAAAGAATTCCGCCCGTTCTCAAATGGCGGAAGGCTTTGCGAAAACCTTGGGTGAAGGGAAAATTACCGTGACGAGTTCCGGGTTAGAAGCCAGTGAAGTTAGACCAGAGGCGATCGCAGCTATGCAAGAAATTGGCATCGACATCACCGATCAATATTCTAAACCCTTGAGCAACTTCCAAGCAGAAGATTATGATGTAGTAATTTCTCTGTGTGGTTGTGGCGTGAATTTGCCACCGGAGTGGGTGGTGCGAGAAGTCTTTGAAGATTGGCAATTAGACGATCCAGCCGAAAAACCAGAAATATTCCCCAGAGTGCGGGATGAAATCAAAGAACGAGTAGCTCAACTAATCGAGTCTGTGAATCAATAGTAAACGGCGTTGCATATTTGCGGGATGAATTTAGGACTAACTCCGGAGACGAAAAATTAAGGGTTTGAGCAAGGGTGTAAGGGTGTAAGGGTGTAAGGGT
>JAYKJH010000073.1:0-4047 GCA_035285345.1 Nostocaceae cyanobacterium
GTACAACCCTGAATTCCGATACTATACGCAAAAACTACGGTTCAACAGTCAGACAAGTTCGTGTTGGTAAAGTTGATTCTAACACAACCAGACTAGTGGTTGAACTAGCACCAGGATACACCGTAGATCCTGACAAGTTGATGATTCAAGGAGATTCTTCTACCCATTGGATAGTACAACTTCCATCGGCGGAACGCATTGAAAATCCTGTTTTTTCCGCTAGTGAAGAACAGATTCCGATCGCGGTCAGTGATGTTTCTTTGTTTGCTGGTGTTGTGCCTCTAGGTAAAGAGTTACCACAACTGCGATCGCAAGTCAAGGCATTAGCGGCTCGTTATCGTTCTCTTGACCCAGGAATGTTTTTCTTAGATTTAGATACCGGTAACTATCTCGATGTCAACGGTGAAAAAGCTTTTCCAGCTGCCAGCACCATCAAGTTTCCCATTTTGGTAGCGTTATTTCAAGAAGTCGATGCGGGAAGAGTTAAACTCAATGAAACCCTAGTTATGCGGCGTGACTTAATAACTGGCGGTTCAGGAACAATGCAGTATAAACGTGCTGGAACTCGCTTTAATTTGTTAGAAACAGCGACGAAAATGATTACCATCAGCGACAACACTGCTACCAATATGATTATTGACCGCTTGGGTGGCATATCTAGGTTAAATCAGCGTTTTCGCAGTTGGGGTATGCAAAACACCGTCATGCGAAATTTACTTGGCGACTTCAAGGGTACTAATAAAACTAGCCCCAAAGACTTAGTAAGACTCTCAGCACTGGTGGCTAACAATCAATTGTTGACTGATTCCAGTCGTGGTAAAGTCTTGGATATTATGCAGCGTGTCCGCAACACAAAGCTATTACCATCTGGTCTTGGTAAAGGCGCGGTGATTGCTCACAAAACCGGAACTCTAGGAATTGTACTTGGTGATGCAGGGATTATTGAAATGCCATCTGGTAAGCGCTACTTGGCAGGAATTTTTGTGAGAAGACCTTTTAATGATTTAAAAGCAAGGGATTTTATCAGTCAAGTTTCTCGAATTGTCTATGGCTATTTAAACCAACCAAGTGTAGCCGGCAAGCCTTAATCATTCTGGTTTAACAAAAAACTTTAATTAATACAAGCCCCTGATACAATTCGGTATCAAGGGGCTTTTTGCATTGAAATTTCACTACATTACAAAGCTCAAATTCCTGGATTCTGGGAGAAGCAAAGAACTAGTTTTAGTGCAATTGTTCTATGTATTTTTCGGAAATAGTAATCGCTGAATTCTGAAACACAGTTTTCTAATTCTGGTACTTAAGTGTGCCGAAAATGTAAATGACTAACATCCGTAGTTCCACTTATTCTATTAATCAAGCGAGGAGTTAATCAACTAAATACAAGTAATTAACTAGTAGCTATTAAAACTGACCAACAAACCTAATTCAAGGGGAAAAAACCATGCAAGCTATCAAAAATAACGAATTGTTCACCGAAATTTCTGCTGAAGAATCTGCTGTTGTTAGCGGTGGTGACACCATTGTAGCTGGAGTCAACTTAGCTCAAATTATTTTTGCTTTTGGTGCAGCTCAGTACACATTTTTAACAACTGGCGGTAACGCAGCTCTGGCTAACTCAGTACTCGACACCCAATTTAACAGAGCTTTCAGCAGCATCTTCACTTTCTAATCAGCTAATTTTTATAGATTAATTCCAAACACCAGAATATTATATATTCCAGTGTTTGGAATTAAAACAAATCCAGTATTGGATGTATTAAACAAGTAAAAAGGAGAAAAACAATATTTATGGAACAAGATAATTTATTTGTCGAAATCACCAAGGAAGAATCTGCTGTTGTTTCTGGCGGATTTAGAGGACGCAGATTTAGAGCAGCTAATAATAATTCCGATGGTTCTGGTAATTCTGGTGTTTTTCAAGTTAACTTAGCCCAAATAATTTTTGCTCTGGGAGCTGCTCAATTTACATTCTTGTTAACTGGTAATTCAGAGCTTGCTAATTCAGTGCTGACAACCCAGTGGAACAGAGCTTTTAGAAGCTTTTTCTAAAGATAAAATTAATGATTTGAGGAGAACCAAAATGCCATCTTTATTTACACAAATTACAGATCAAGAATCCACTTTTATTTCTGGTGGAGTTGCTATTGCTATTGTCTATGATTCTCAAACTGGAACCGTTACTGTCAAAGATGTACCAGTTTCCCCAACTATAATAAATGGTTATGGTTATGGTGGTTATAGTTATGGTGGTTATGGTTATGGAGGTGGTTATGGCTTTGGTGGTTATGGCTTTGGTGGTTATTACATATAACAATTTGTTTTTATGAAATATCCTCACGTCAAACAACACAGCGAAGAAGATTGTGGTGCTGCTTGTTTAGCGACAGTTGCTAAACATTACGGGCGGACTTTAACTTTAAATCATGTGCGTGAAGTTGTGGGTACTGGACAATTTGGCACAACTTTATTAGGGTTAAAACGAGGAGCAGAAACACTTGGTTTTAATGCTCGTCCGGTTAAAACTTCACCAGAACTTTTAAACAGAATAAACGAAGCTCCCTTACCAGCAATTATCCACTGGAAAGGTCATCATTGGGTAGTTTTATATGGTAAGAAAGGCAAAAAATGTGTAATTGCTGATCCATCTATCGGGCTGAGATATCTGTCTCCAAAAGATTTAATAGAAGGGTGGACAGATTGGTTAATGCTGTTACTAGAACCTGATCCTATACGCTTTCACGCTCAAGAAAATGATCAGGTGGGGGGGTTTTGGCGTTTCTTCAAGCGGATCTGGATATTTCGTAGTATTCTGGCGCAAGCATTACCACTCAATCTTTTGTTAGGAATTTTATCTTTAGCTTCGCCTTTTTTGTTACAAATTCTGACTGATGATGTGTTAGTAAGAGGTGATACAAAGTTGCTGACTACTATGGCGATCGCTGTGGTAGTAATGAACTTTATTTCTAGTAGTTTATCTTGGGTGCAATCTAACTTAATTGCTCACTTTGCCCAACGCCTACAGTTAGGGTTAGTTTTAGAATTTGGTCGGCAAATTCTACAATTACCACTCTCTTATTATGAAGCACGTCGCAGTGGCGAAATTGTGAGTCGCCTACACGATATTGATCAGATTAATCAGTTAGTTTCTCAAGTAGTTATTGGTCTACCTAGCAAATTTTTTATTGCGATTATTTCTTTCGGCTTAATGACTTTTTATAGCTGGAAGCTGACTGTATTAGCTTTAATTATATCTGTAGTAATGACTTTATCTACAATTATTTTTCAGCCCACTTTACAACAAAAAACTCATGATGTTTTAGTTACTGAAGCTGAAGCTCAAGGTGTTTTAGTTGAAACATTCAAAGGCGCGCTCACCCTCAAAACCACAACAGCATCACCGCAATTTTGGGAAGAGTTACAAAGCCGATTTGGCAGAATTTCTACTTTAACTTTAAGTACTATTCAAATTGGGATTATTAACAATACATTTTCGGGTTTTGTCTCTGCTGTTGGCAGTATTTTATTGCTTTGGTATGGCGGGAATTTAGTAATTAATCCATCGGAAAATCTCACTATTGGGCAATTACTAGCATTTAATTCCATGAATGGTAATTTTGTAGGTTTAATTAGTACTGTAATCTCTTTTGTTGATGAGTTTACTAGAACTAAAACAGCTACTCAACGCCTAACAGAAGTTATCGACGCTACTCCAGAAAATCAAGATGATGGTAAAAAGCAAATTGCTAGTATTCCTGGAGATGCTGATATTATTTGTACTAATCTTAGCTTTCACTATGTTGGTCGAGTTGAGTTATTAGAAAACTTTTCTTTAACAATTCCTGGTGGTAAAGTTACGGCGATTATCGGTAAATCTGGTTGTGGTAAAAGTTCCTTAGCTAAAATCATTGCCGGTTTATATTCCGTGCAATCTGGTAATATTCGCATTGGAGTTTATAACACAGAAGACCTCTCTTTGGATTGTCTGCGCCAACAGGTAGTTTTAGTTCCTCAAGATGCTCACTTTTGGAGTCGTTCTATTATTGA
>JAYKJH010000074.1:0-61161 GCA_035285345.1 Nostocaceae cyanobacterium
GGAACCTGCACTTTTATAATCCAGAGACTGGTGCCAAACTTCTGAACCGACAAGAAGCTGAGCAGGCTCTCAAAGAAGCACAAGCTAGAGCGTCAGCAGAAGCAGCAGCAAGACTGGCTGCGGAGGAAAGAGTTGCTGAATTAGAAGCTCAATTGCGGGAAATGCAGGATTTTAATCCTTCTTAGTCTTATTTCGTAGTTGTCTTCACTGGGGAACTCAGGAGTAGTGGACTACTAAACATCTGATAAAATCACGATTTGCCGCACACAGCAGCGAAACGCTGGCATATTTCCTCGGCGGAAACATCTTCTGTGTGCGTTGCAACCATCCAAATATGTCCAAAGGGGTCTACCAACGAAGCAGAGCGATCGCACCCAACCGCTTGAAGCTAGTTGCTTTAACTTTGGTTCTCTAAGTTTTGCAGGTATGCTATTAGAACACAGGTTGATGACTAATTCCATCATACCAATTGGCAGCAAGCGTACCTGTGCCTGCGGCAGGTCCTCACCCTCGCTAGACCACAAAAACGCTACGAACTGCGAGAGTGGGGGGCTAGGAAAATAAGTGTGGTAAATCATAAGCGAGCTACAGGTTTCACCGAAGTTAGAGGGCTTCCTTCCCTACTTCTGAACAGGGACTGCTTACAAGTTGTTTTGAAAAAGCTCTAGAACATGTTTCCAAGCATCGGGAGCAGCTTGAGGATTGTAACTTGGGTGCTGTTCTAAGAATGGGTACTGGTCTTTGAAAAAGCCTGCGAAAAATCCATGTCCTGCATCGTATCGAAATACACGATGATTAATATGATGCTTCTTTAATTCTGCCTCGATTTGCTCGATTTCCGACTGGGAAATTAATGCATCTCTTGTGCCAAAAAATGCATAAATAGTGCCTTTAATTTCCGAAGTGCGATTAATGGTGGGAATTTCTGCACCATAACTAGGAGTGGTAATTGCAGCACCGTAGAACGAAGCTGAGGCTTTGATATCAAGTAAGGTTGCCGCTATATAAGCAACATGGCCGCCAAAACAGAAACCAATCGCACCAATTGCATTATCTTTGACATTGGGTAACGTTTTGAGATAAGCGATCGCTGCCTGAATATCGCTGAATATTTCTTGATACTTTACTTGTTGATAGTATTGCAAGCCAAGGCTATAAGCTTCTGGGCTATAGCCAACATTGTCGGCGCTAAACCCAACCTCAAAACCGGGAGCAATACGTTGATACATCGAAATTGCCAGTGCCACGTATCCTTGTTTTGCAATTAGTTCAGTAATATCCCTGATGTTACTGTTGACTCCAAAGATTTCCGGAAAAACTATAACGGCAGCAAAAGTTCCCGATCTAGCTGGTTGTGCTAAGTAAGCATCGATTTCTAAATCTTTGTTAGGGACTTTGACGTGGGTAGTGTTAATTTCAGTATTGGTGTGGGACATTCAAACCTCCCTCCAGAGCGAGCCTATAGTAAATGCTAATACTTTAGAAAAGAAGAACCTCAGACTACTTGTCACCCGTCTTGAGAAAATCACCCGCGTATAGCCTGATAAACTCTGCTGCATCAGGGTGAATCTGCTCTGAGTTCATTTCACTAAACTCAAAACATTAATCACGGGAACCATCTGGTCTTGCGGGGAGAGGGTATAGCCAATTAGGCAATGGGAGGACGCTTCAGTGGGTAAGCCATTCGTTATACTTGGGGGTATAAGCGGCAATTCTGGTTCTGTAACCAGCCGCTGAATCACCGACGCTAAAGCAACTGTCCGCTGACCCTGGTTGATGACTAGTGCTAATTCCGTCTGATTGCTGGGTTGAGAAGCTATTTGTGTGGACAGCAATTGATGACGGCGCATCAGTTCAGACAGGTGATACACTTGAATCATCTGCTGTTTCCAATGCAAGAATTCTTGCTGGCGGGATTGGATAATTTCGCCCGGTTTGAGAAAGAGTGATTCTTCAATGTGGTTATAAGGGACAGAACAGATGGCTGTACCATCGTCCCAGATGAAGAATTGGGCAGTCTTGAGCGTTAATTTCGCCGTTAGGGGTTGATTTGCGAGAATTATGTCTTTGTCTGGGTCTTTGGTTTTTAGGGGTTTTAATGCTATTATATTAGATTTAGTATTTGTCTGTGTTTGCAGACAAATACTAAATCTCGCTTCCAAGCGAGTGAAAATTTCCTCAGTTTGAGCCATCCTAGACGCCATCTTACTCTGGCTAACTTGCATAGTCCCGAATAGGGTCTGATGTAGACATTCAGTAGCATCCAAAAGTAAATCTATCATTTCTGTGTCAATGGAGAGGGTTTCCTTCCCCAGACAGCGAAAGATATCCTTAAGTCGCTGCGCCATGAGGGCGATATCAGTTAAGTTAATCGCAGTCGCTTTTTCTTGCAGTTCATTCACAGTCCGGACTAATGTATAAATCTTGGCAAGACCGTGATTTGACGGAAAATCTTGCAGGATGGTTTGAATCTGCCACAGGATTAAGCGTGCTTCCTGAAGAAAAATTTCATAGGGTTGGTTCCGACCATTTGTTGTCAGGGTCATAGCTGTTTTTTCAAGTAAATTAAAAAGGGAAAATGATAAAATAATCTATTGGGCAATTTGGTGGAAATAGATGCTAGAGAATTTCTGCTAAGCGGGTGATAGATTCGGCGATCGCACTGGATTGTTCTGATGTCTGGTTCGCCACATCTGCGACATCGATAGTGGTTTGGCTAGCGATGCTCGTAGTTTGTACCTGTGCTGCGAGGGAATGTACCATGCTCTCGACCAGTGCGCTGAGTTTGTGACTAACGGTGGTCAGTTCCACTAGCCTATCTTGGGTTTGTTGCGCTAATTGTGTTCCAGTTACCACTTGTTGGGTTGTGCTGGTCATCGCTGCTGCCATATTATTGGCTTGGGAGCAGACTTCCGCTAACAGGGAATCAATGTTTTTACTCATTTCGGCGAACTGTTGGGTTAAAGAACGCACAGTCTCAGCGATAGACATAACGGTTTCTTGACTCACCTGTTGACTACGACCAGTAGAAATCGCCACATTCATCACCTGCTGGTTGACTTGCATCACCAAGGTATTGGTAGAGTAGAGAGATTGAGAAATCTGTTGTGCTGTTTGGGTGAGATGTTCCATTCCCACCGCAACTGTTGTGATTGCCTGGTGAATCTGGGCGATCGCATCCATTGTCTGGGTCATAGTTACTTGTCCTGCTTGGAGTTTTTCACCGCCAGAACGGACGTGACGCTCCACCTGTTGGGTTGTAGCAGCAAGTTCCCGTGATGATTCTGCCACAGTTTGGATTTGCTCAGCTGCCAGGTCCAGCATCATCTTCTGACGCTGTACTTCTTGCGCTAGGTTATTGGCAGATGTTTCTTTATCCCTGAGCCATTCGACTAAGCGCATCTGGAGAGAACCAATAGTCTGTTCTTGGGCTGATTCACCAGAAGTCTGAGTCATCTGATTGACTCGCTCTAGAAGCTTCACATTATCGAGAGCAAAACCTACCTGAGTTGCAATTTGCTTAAACCAACTAATTTCCGTCCGCTGCCAATTTCTCGGTTCAGAACACTGATGCGCCACTAACAGACCCAGCAACTTACCTTCATGTAAAACCGGCGCCACCAAATTAGCTTTCACCGCCAATTTTTCTAACTGTTCAATATAACAGGGGGTCATACCTGCTTCGTAGATATTGTTTAGCGCACGCACTCGTCCGTCTTCATACATCTTGATATACCTGGCTTCAAAACAAGGGTCGTTAATCACACGACCCAAAGCCTTGGGAAAGAAAGCATCAACGGATTCAGCAATCACAACCCCCTGGGAGGAGCAATCAACGCTATAGACCAGCACCCGGTCACAACAAAGGACTCGGCGTACTTCTGTAACGCTCTGATTAAGAACCTCATTCCAGGTAAGAGCAGTATGGATTTTCTGGGTGGTATCTGCGAAGAATTCCTGCCAGTGAATTTCCTGATTAGCTTCGTTGTGCAGGAGGGTATTGTCAGCTATGAGCGCAACCTTATCAAGAGCAAATCCCACTTGCATCGCCAATTGAGTAAACCATTGGACTTCAAACGACCGCCAAATGCGAGGTGCAGAACATTGGTGCGCCACCAATAAACCAAAGATTTTGCCTCCTTGGAGAATCGGTGCTACCAAATTAGCTTTCACCGCAAACCGTTCTAGTTGTTGGACATAACATGGACTTAATCCAGCTTCATAGATATCGTTAATAGCCTTAACCCCAGCTTTTTCGTCCCTCAGCAAATACTTACTACTCAAACAGGGGTCTGTAATCGTTACTCTCAAGGCTTTAGACCAATTCCCACGCAGAGATTCTGCTACCACCGTTGCGGTGCCATCGTCAGCGATAGCCAAGACCAGCACCCGTTGGGCTTGAATGAGGGAGCGAGTCACTTCCACGGCACAGTTCAGGACATTTTCCCGACTCTGTTGGGCATAAATTTTCTCGATAGCGTCCGTAAAGCAGTTCAATCGCTCAGTGACAGTATCTGCTTCTGTGTGGAGATTATTATAGTCAGCTAAAAGCTTAGCGTTATTCAAAACAAACCCGACTTGCACAGCTAATTGACTAAATAAATCCACTTCAAATGGCTGCCACGTCCGGGGTTGACTACACTGGTGCGCCACCAAGCGACCAAAGCGTTTACCTGCAATAAAAATCGGGACACTCAAACTCGCTTTTACTCCCCAAGATGAGAGTTGTTCCAAATAGTCAGGGTTGAGTTCGACGGCGTAAATATTATCAATAATTTCGCTACCCTCTGGTTGTGTTTTCTCCACAGTTAGGGCACCAGAATCTAGGTTGGTGATGGGAGTCATAATCGCCCTAGGAAACTTAGAAGCTACCGCTTCTGCTACCACAGTTTCCACCCCCACTGAATTGCTACTGGTCACCATTACTCGGTCAGCCGCGAAGGCTTGTCGCGTTTCCTGGACTGTTGTCTTGAGGATATCGTCTTGGTTGAGGGCTGCGGTGAGAATGCTGTGGTTGACTTTCTGGCAACCCAGCCGACGCTGATTGATGGTCTGCTCAGTTAACCTGGTATTAGCAGCGATCGCCGCTGTTGTCGCACTCATAGTTGACTTAACTGTACGATTTGCCCAAACAGCGGCAATTGTTCCAGCCAACAAGGCTGTGACTCCCGTACCCACTAACAACCCAGCCAATCGGTGCTGCTGCTGAGTAATTGTCGTCTCTAGGCTTGTCACCCCGACTCGTCTGGCTGACTGCATCTGCTGGGACAGGGATTGGTTGCCAAAGTAATAAATCGCCGTTCCCACCGCCAGCACTGGTAGCATACTCAGAGAAACTGCCAAAGCAGTTGCCTGAGACTTTAAACCTGAACTTAACTCGATTACTGGATGCTCCCTTGAAAAGACAAGGGTATCCTCGTCACTACTTGGTTGCTCGCTCATCGGTTTAGTCATTGGGGAATATCCTCTTAAATTAATGTTTTTTCAACTGGGGATAGTGAATAGTGAATAGTGAATAGTAGATGGTGAATAGTTATTTTCCAAGCCGGGTCTGTAATTCAACGAATCGGAACCAACCCAGCAAGAGCGATCGCTTTGTGTCCTTGTTTTGTCAATAGTAAATTTGCATAGGCAATACCTGCTTTCTGGTCAATATCGCCATTTTCCTTAACCACCACATATAAATACCGTGTAAGCGGGTATTTCCTTGTCCGCAAAGCTTCCATATTCACCCGATGGCGCGACTTAGGACACGCTGACGCTGATTCCTGACTCTGAGGAGATACCAACTGCTTGGAGGTGTAACCTAGAGGCAGCGTCTTAATTGAACAATCAGGAACTATCTCTGCTGCTGAACCATAGTAAATTGCTCCTGGTGTCTCAGTTAATTTACTCAATGCTTGAGTACTATTAGAAACAAACTTCACAGTCCAGCCGAAGGGGTCATCTGCTAGAACCTGCTCCTGAAAGAATAACAGCGCCGCACCTGAACTTTGTTTTGGTGACAAAGGAACAATCTTAAGATTCGGACCGCCCAACTGTTGCCAATTTGTGACTTCACTACTATAAATTGACCGCAGTTGTTCTAAAGTCAGTCCGGGAATATCTAAATCTGGATTCACAGCCACAGCAATCCCATCAATCGCCACCGCAATCTGCCTGAGTTTAAATCCCCTGGCTTGTGCTTGGCGATATTCCTCATCCAACAGCGGACGGTCAGACACAGACCAAGAGAGTTCATCGTTCAGTAACATCTGAATCACCCTCCTAGAACTAGCTGTTTTCTGAGTTGGTTGGAGATAACGTAACCGAAATTCCCGCTTCCGCTCCGCTTCCATGAGTGAATCAACCCCTAAGCGAATAGGCGCCCATACCGCAGTGGCACTGTAGTTAAAGATGCCAGTAGGAACATTCTTCACCTCAGCAAAACTTTCTGGTTCCAGATGTTCCGCACCTGTTGATAGTCCGGGTGAACGCTGTATAAACCAAATACCGCTCCCCAATAGAGCCACTGCCCAGAGGAGAGCAACAATAGACAAAACAGGACTTCCTAACAAAGCCAGGGAAGTCCCATTTGTTACTTGTGGTTTAGGCATTGACAGAACAATTAAGCGAAGTAGAAATATTTTATGGGTTTATGTCAAGATATTTTTATTTGTTAACTATTGTTTGCAAATCATAAATTTTGGGAGAAATTTTCCTGTTTCGAGGTTTGGGGAGTTGCGGAGGACTACAGAATCAAGTCCCGACTAGATTTAAAGTAAAAATCATCACATATTCCTCACAGTTCGCCCATCATCGCTCTTGACTGTAAGTCCCAATCTAATAGCCAAAATCCATTCAAATGGTCTTGAAATGCAGATTTTTTAGTAGTAAGATTTCTGCGGTGAGGTGCAAGATAGGAGTTAGTGGTTATGAAGATTCAGGGTTAGTGTGCGATCGCTCTTTTAATCAGCACTTAAGCAAAACAGGACGATTTTTGCTAGTACATTATTCAGGTGAAAACAGCCAAATATTTGATATTTCAAAAATTATGAGAATAGTTAAGGTCAATTCTCAGTAAATTCTCAGTTTACCCTCAGCTAGCTAATAACAAGAAGATTTAGATTGAAATTAGCAAAAACAATTAACCCAGATAAAGATATGAAACTCCAATATTTAACAATTGCTTCCCTCGCTACTTTTTTAACCATAGGTTGTGCAAACGAAGTCACATCAAAGCAGCCAGTAACTCAGACGCAGCCTGCAACAATTGTCAGCAGCCCCACAGTACAGGTAGCGACGACAAGCACTGGGGGAGGAAATTTTCAGGCTGGAGAACACCCAACTAAAGGGATGGTGAGGGTAGTGAGCGAAAATGGTAAGAAATTATTGGAATTTGATCAAGCTTTCAAAACAGACAATGGTCCAGATTTGTTTGTAATTCTACATCGTTCTGAAGCACCCCCTATATCTGGAATTAAAGAGAAAGATTATGCCAGTATTGCAAAATTACAAAAAACTAGCGGTACTCAACGCTATACCATTCCTGATGGAGTGAATATTGCTAACTTTAAATCTGTAGCGATATGGTGCCGTAAATTTAACGCTACTTTTGGCTATGCGCCTTTAAAAATGTAGTGCGATCGCCAAAGCAAGATGCTTTACAGCGCGGGATGATGTTGCATCTTTTTTTTGCAGATTTGAATGAAAAATTCTGCCGATAATTGATGCGTTAGAGCGCGAAAAATTAATTATTGAATAATAACCATACATATATCCCCGCCTAACGCATCCTACTGTTCTTGCACAATTCAGTTGATTACATAACTATGTTGGGGAACATCTAATTATGGAACTAAGTGATTTTATTGGACTTATTCATCCGGTGATTGCGGTTGCTGTTGTTTTCCCACTGATTGGTATAGTTGCTAATTTCGCATGGCAAACAAGGCAGCGAAGATTGCAAACATTAGCATCCAACAAGAGCAAAATACCGCCCGTAGTAGGTCTAGAACATAGACAATTAGGGAATTGGTTAACGGGTACAGTGGTGGGATTAACTTTAATCGGGTACGCTAACCCGATTGGGGAGAATATTATCAAGAATCAATTGCTAAATAAACAACCATTTCAAGTTACTTTCATCCTGTTAATGTTTACTGCGACGATTATTTCTTTAGGGTTTCTTTACCGCGCTAATTCAAAGCTATGGCGAGGAGTATTTGCGACTTTAACAGGTGCAGGTTTAGTAATTTTGGGTTGTCAGGACGGAGTATTTCGCCGTACCAATGAATGGTATTGGTCGCATTACTATATTGGTATGGCAGCAGCAATGTTGATGATTTTTTCCCTAGCAATTGTACCAGATATATACAAAGACCGTTCCCATCGCTGGCGGGTCATCCATACACTATTAAACTGCATTGCTCTATTATTATTTATAGGGCAAGGAATGACCGGAACGCGCGACCTGCTAGAAATTCCTCTCAATTGGCAAAAGCCTTACATTTATAGTTGTGATTTTGTTTCTAAAACTTGTCCCACACCAAATCCCATCCCACAAAATAAATAGAGTGCAGTGTCTAGTGAATCAAATTAACAAACATTGGAGGAAAAATGACCCCTTTTCATTAAGAATACGCCTGACAATTGGCATTGCAGCTGTTTCAACTTTCGCCGTAGGTAGCGTTGCTATTTGGACAAGTTGGAAAATGCAGCAAATTTTAATTGAAAGCCATAAGGAAAACATTGAAAAAATTGCTCAACGTTTACCGCATGATGTGAAAGTTTATAGTGAAATGCTGCCGGTGGAAACTGGAGTACAAAAGGCAATCAATAATCGGTCCAATGATAATACATTTCTCTGGGTTCAAAGAGATGATGGTTCATTTTTGGCGAAATCTCCAGGGTTTAATATTGAAGATAATGGCACAAATAAGAGATTAATTTCTCTGGCTAAAATGCCTAACAGTCCGGAAATTTATCAAATTAACAATCACTACTTTGTTTTATGTAGCAATTCTTTACAGGTGCAGGGTAAGCTCCAGGGTAAATTGTTCGTAGTTCAGGATATTACCCGCGACCAGACTATGTTTTTAGCATTAGTTCGGAGTTCGGTAATAGCTTGTATTTTAGCAATTATCATAATTGCAGGTGTTAGTGCCTTTTATATTCAAAATTCGCTAAAACCGCTCCGACAAATCAGCAAAATGACAGCAGCGATTTCCGCTGAGGATTTAGGACAAGCGGAATTGTATTTAGATAATGCTCCTAGGGAAGTTAAAGAATTAGCGGAAACTTTCAATATGATGTTATCTCGTCTTTCCCAAGCCTGGGAACAAGAGAGACAATTTGTCAGCAATGCTTCCCACGAATTACGAACACCACTGACAATTGTGCATGGTTATTTACAAAGTATATTAAGGCGGCAAAATAATTTAACAGAAATACAGTTAGAAGCCTTACAAACCGCTGCATCGGAAACCGAACGCACTATCCGCTTACTACAAGATTTACTGGATTTAGCACGTGCAGATGGCGGTTATTTGCACTTAAAGATGGAAGATTGCGTGCTGAATGATTTAGTAGCAGAAGTAGTATTAATGGCAGAAAGATTTAGCGATAATAGAATTATTATCGAGGCAAGTAAGGATACAATTAAAGTCAAAGCTGACTACAACCGTCTCAAACAAGTATTGCTAAATTTGATGGAAAATGCTGTGAAATATTCGCCGCCATTCACGCCAGTAATAATCAAATTAAATCAACAAGAAGAAGATGTAATTATTCAAGTCTGCGACCAGGGTTACGGCATTCCTTTGAAACATCAAGCGCGAATTTTTGAGCGGTTTTATCGCGTAGATGAAAATCGCAGCCACACCACAGGTGGAACTGGGTTAGGGTTAGCGATTGTTAAGACTTTTGTAGAGAGTATGGGAGGTAGTGTAGAAGTGCGTTCACGAAGTATCTCCGAGGGAGTTTCGCGCTTAGGTGAGGGGAGTGTATTTACTGTGAAATTAAGGAAGTAAAAAATTGCTAAATTAAATAGAAATACCACATGGGTAATTTATGACCGAACTCCAAACAAAAATACTCACCGATACTTGGGTAGTAGCCACATGGGATGAATATATCCAGATAATTGAAAACCCAACCTACGAAAAAGCCAAGGGCTACTACTACAATGGACAAATGAGGATTGAAATGCCACCAGTAGGAAACGACCACGCCAGTGACCATACAGTTATTATTAATGCTGTAAATTTATTCGCGATAACTAAAGGGATAGGTTTGAACGGCAAGGATAACTGTACCTACCGAAAAACTGGCTGTGACGACGCGCAACCAGACGTGTCGTATTACATTGGCAAAAATGCTGATATCATTCCTTGGGGAACATCCATAATCAGCTTAGATATCTATCCACCACCAACTTTAGTAATAGAAGTAGCTAATACTTCCCTATCAGATGATAAAGGCGAAAAACGGCTATTGTATGAAGAATTGGGAGTGCAAGAATACTGGATAATTGACGTTAAAAATGTCCAAGTTATTGCTTTTGAAATTGCTAATGGTGGTAGTAGAAGAATTAGTGAGTCTCAAGTATTGTCAGGATTAAAAATGTCGCTGTTAAATGATACTTTCCAGCGAAGTCGGCAAATGAATCAAACTGAAGTAGGTGCTTGGTTACTCACGCAATTTCAGCAATAAACTAATAGGATTAGTTAATCCTGTATTGTCCCATCCGGCATAATCACCCCCTCAAACTCAGCCCCTTGAATATTAACTTTATACAACTTCGATCCGCGCAAATTTGCATGTTTAAGTTTGGCTCCAGATAGACTGGCAAAACTTAAATTAGACCATCGCAAATCCGTTCTTATTATCTGTGCCTTGCTCAAGTTAGCGCGGAACAAATAAGCTTCACTTAAATGAGCTTGAGTCAAGTTAGCTTTATGTAAGTCAGCTTTATAAAGATATGCACTAATCAGTTCCGCTTCATAAAGGTTGGCAAAGCGGAGGTCAGATTCTATGAGGTTTGCTTCTATAAGATTAGCTTCGCTGAGGTTAGTTCGGGTTAGCTTCGCTCCCCCCAAGTCAGCTTTTTTTAAATTAGCGCCTTTCAAGTCAGTACCAATCAAATTAGTATTAACTAAAATAGCTTCTTTAAGATTTACTCCCCGCAAGTCAGATCCAATTAAATTCGCATGACTCAGCGTCGCTTGGGTGAGTTTCGCATTGCTCAGGTTAGCAATGCAAATGTTAGCAGCAGTGAGATTAGCTTCCACCAGGGTAGCTTTGTGCAAAGAGGCGCCACTCAACTCAGCCTCACTCAGATTTGCTGCCACCAATAAACTATTACTCAAATCCGTCTTTCGCAAGTTCACCCCCTGAAGATTTGCTCCTCTGAGGTTCCACCCTTGCAAATTGGCTTCGCTGAGGTCTGGTTCTATCTGGGGGTTATTCTTCCTCCACTCAAGCCATGTGACTGCACCTGCCTGGAGTAAAGCCAGATGCTCTGGATTTGCCATTTTCACTCCTTTATTCCTGACGTCCTTTCTGGGTAGCTTCCCGACCAATTACGTTTTCAATTGCGGCTACCGCTCCGGCAGCACCCGCGAGAATATCCCGTTCCGTTCCCCCTAAATAGACTCTTCCAAAACTCCCAATAGGCAGAACCTCTAAGATATTAATTGCTGCCGATTTCTCGGCTTCATTTGCCGCCAAGGCAGCATAAGCAGCAGGTTCAACTTCTAAGACATAAAGTGTTTGCCCAGAGAGCAGCATTTGTCCTCGCCGTGAGCGATTAATTAATTGTGTCTGGTAAGCATCCATGTTGCGGATAATCTGGCTGGAAATAATCCGCGGTTTTAGACATTCCTCTCGCCGAACTCCCAGTGTCGCCAAAATAGCTTGTCCTGCAGCCCGTGTCTCCCCTTGAGAACTGGAGTGAATTTCTAACAACCCATAAAGTCTCTCCACCACCTGCACACCAGGACGCACAGAGGCAGATTTGACAGCCACATCCGTAATTCGGTTAATTTCAATCCCAGGCGAGATTTCAATCCACAGGGATGTATCTCCCGGTAAGGGTAAGAATCCTTGGGCTACAGTCCCCAGATAGGCAGCGTATTGCTGTTGCAAGCTGTCTAGAAAGACATAACTGCGTAGTTCTATACCCAAGGTTTTGTTCTCCCGACATGACGGTAAAACTTAATTTATTGCAATATATGAGTTTACCAAAAAATTGGGTTTAAAGCCCCGTCCTTCGCTTGACGGCTTTTTCTTTAGCCTTAAATTTCATATTAGTTCTCAGAGCACATGACTCTTTGTGCTAGCTACTGAGGCACAATATTCCTCTAAGATGTCTAACTCATACTCGTAAGTCGAAAATATAATCGTTTCTTCATATTATTGAACGGATTTATGATGTACAATGCTAACATGAAAACCCTGAAATTTCAGCTATACAGCCACAAGCGGAATAGATACCTAAAGCAGACTATTAACGCGGCTGGAGTTATATACAATCACGCAATTGCGCTCCACAAACGCTACTACCGGATGTGGGGCAAGCACTTGAGTTGTGCTAAACTTCAGGCTCATATTGCCAAACTACGGAAACGTAATACATTTTGGCAATTAGTAGGTTCTCAAGCTGTACAAGACATTTGCCAACGGATTGAGAAAGCTTATCAACTATTCTTTAAACATCATAAGAAAGGAGTTAAACCACCAGGATTTAAAAAGGTTAAGAAGTACAAGTCTTTCACTTTGAAACAGGCTGGATACAAGTTTCTAGGAGGCAATCGAGTCAAGATTGGCTCTCGTGTTTATCAGTATTGGAATTCCAGAACAATAGAAGGAACGGTCAAGACTTTAACCATTAAACGGACTCCCTTGGGGGAGTTGTTCATGGTTGTAGTTGTTGACGATATATTAGAGCCAGAAGCTAAATTCACGACTGGTAAGATAGCGGGATTTGACTTCGGACTAAAGACATTTCTAACTTGCTTTGACGGTTTCAAAACTGAAAAAATTGAATCTCCCCAGTTCTTCAAGCAGCTACTCAACTCTATCCAAAAAGCCAGCAAACAACTTTCAAGTAAAATCAAAGATTCCGCTAATAGAGAACGAGCCAGAAAGAATTTAGTCCGCAAGCATGAAGATATTGCTAATCGTAGAAGAGATTGGTTTTGGAAGCTAGCATATGACTTAACAGATAGGTTTGACGTGCTGTGTTTTGAGACGTTAAATCTCAAGGGGATGCAACGTTTATGGGGACGAAAAATCTCAGATTTAGCCTTTGGGGAATTTCTACAAATCCTTGAGTGGGTTGCTAAGAAAAAGGACAAGCAAGTTGTTTTTGTAGAGCGATGGTTTCCAAGTTCAAAGACTTGTTCAAACTGCGGTCATATACTAGAAAACCTGGATTTGTCTGTAAGAGAATGGCGTTGCCCGTCGTGCCAAAACGTTAATGGGCGGGACGAAAACGCTGCTAAGAACATTCAAATGGTTGGGGCATCAACCATCGGGTTAGGCGATGTAAGACAGGTTATGCCTGCTATTGCTGTTTGAGCCTAGAATCCCCGTCCCTTATAGGGCAGGGAGTGTGTCAAAAGTTTCCCGTGTGCGTTGAACCAACAAATTCGCTGAGCAATCGCGCTTCTTTTACTTTGACATCAGCAAAAGTCTCCAACCAGACCTTGGCACCCTCCTTAGGATGATCGTGGTCATACAATAATCGGCAAGGACCACCCACTTCCACATAATCAGTGTATACAGGCTTTTTACTCCCAATTTTGACTCTAATTACAGGTTCTCTTGCTCCCGTATTGCAGTTGGAACGAACGAGAATTGTGTTGACGTTAATAATTTTTTTGATTAGGCGGCGCTGTGGCGACTTGCGTTGAGATTTCCGTTTGCGCTTAGGTTTACCCTTCATCCACTTGCCCGCCGGACCCTTATCTCTATTAATTATCTTCAGCTTGCCGTCCTTTAGGGGAATCATCCAGACTCGTCCTTTTTTGGTTGCTCCGGGAATTCTTCCTTGCCGCAGGAGCAAACACAATCTGCTTTTGGAGATTCCCAGCATTTTAATGGCTTCTTTAGTCCCAATCATGGCGGTGTCAGCGACTTACGTACTATTCACATCCAGTACTATTCACATGATAATCTCTCAAGTCTCAACCAGCTTGAAAAAATTGGAGAAAAATTTTCTCAGGGGGTGACACAGTTCTTATTCCCAGCCAGTCAGGTGAATAGTAAGTATCGGCTTTATACTAGTAAATCCATTGCAGCGGTTATAATCTGGAACCCGTGCCATGAAAAATTATCTAACTATTCACTATGGATGAGGAGAACCTGAGTATTGAAGCTTTTATCGCTCTGCTGTCAGAATATGGGGTTACAGCACGGTCAGATGTGCGATCGCACCCCTACAGTCGGGATCTACCCCAGTGCAATAAAACAAAACTATGTCAGCCAGTCGCTTTACGGAAGTAATATTGGCTTGATTTATCAAGCCAGGAACACAAATTTGGTATGACTACAATCAAGCCGAAATTGGTAGATTTATTGTTTTGGCAAACAACATCTAAAAATCTTCAGTAAATCACCCCTAATTAGTTAATCCATTAGTTAAAGTAGATTGCAGTAGTGAATATGAAGCCTGTACTCTAATAGGTAAAAAACCTTATTTATTCGGACTTTCGCTATATAATGTTAGTTTTATTTATCCTGTAAATCCGAAACAAGAAAAAAATAATTGTTATTTTAATTATTTAAAAAAGATGGTTGCTTATATTAAGCAGGTTTTGTTATCTGGGTGCATATTGTCTAAAATCTTGGAAGAATTTTGAGATATATACACATAGGATTGATTTGATGATCAAGCGAATGAAAATATTCAGCCTCCTGACAATATTTTGTTTAACTGTAGTTTTCGTGTATCTGATATCGGGAAATCTACAAACTTTATCTTACAAACCGGATGCGCCTAAAACCTATATTATGGTTGACCAATTTGGGTATCGTCCTGAAGATAGTAAGGTAGCAGTGATTATCGCCCCACAAAAAGGATTTAATGCTGGAAATTCAGTAACACCCAACAATACTTATCAAGTACGCGATGCCAAATCGGGAAAAGTTGTCTACTCCGGAAATATCACATCTTGGCAAAAAGGAAGAATTGATTCCCAGTCAGGGGATAAAGGATGGTGGTTTGATTTTTCGGTTGTAAAAACACCAGGCTCCTATTTTATATCTGACCCAAAAAATCAGCAAAAGTCTTTTAAATTTGAAATTAAACAGGATGTCTATAAAAATGTTTTGAAAGCAGCAATGCGGATGTATTTCTATCAACGCAGTGGGGTTGCCAAAAAACAACCCTATGCAGATGCTAAGTGGACAGACGATGCTGCTTTTATTAGACCTGGACAAGATAAACAAGCAAGATACATAGAGGATAAAGATAATCCTGCTAAAGAAAGGGATGTGAGTGGAGGCTGGTTTGATGCTGGTGATACTAATAAATACGTTACCTTTGCTAACCAACCCGTCAACCAATTATTAACTGCTTACAGAGAAAATACTCGCATCTGGACAGATGATTTCAACATACCTGAATCTGGTAATCGTATTCCCGATATTTTAGATGAAATTAAGTTTGAATTAGACTGGATAAAGCGGATGCAAGATAAAGATGGTGGCGTGTTCATCAAAGCGGGAACCATTGATTTTAACCATGCAGATAAGCCAAGTAAAGATAAACGTCGGCGATACTATGCTCCTAAATGTTCCTCTTCCACAATTGCTACATCTAGCATGTTTGCTCATGCAGCGATAGTAATGCGAGAAATTCCCACTCTTAAATCCTATGCAGATGATTTATTATCCCGTTCTATCAAAGCCTGGGAATGGTACAACAAGAATCCCAAAAGAGACGATTGCGACACCCAAGAAATTAAATCTGGAGATGCAGACTTCTCCCTTGACCTCCAAATGAGAAACTCTGTAGTTGCGGCTATCTATTTATTTGCTGCTACAAATGAGCCAAAATACAGCGAATATATTCAGCAAAACATTCAAAAACTGCTTCAATTTACCGGAATGTGGAATAAGTGGGCTGTTTACGATCCATATCAGGGAGATGCACTGTTATTTTACACAAAATTACCCCAGGCAGACACCAGTATCAAACAGCAAATTCGAGCAGAATTTAAAAGCATGGTTGTCAATAACCCGAGGATATATGGTGTTAACGATAGTAACGATCCATATAGAGCCTATATGCCTGATGACCAATATCATTGGGGAAGTAACCAGGTAAAGGCTAGCATTGGCAATACTAACTACGACGCGATGCTCTACAATATCGAGCCAACAAATGCCAAAAGTTATAAAAATCGAGCCTTAGACCATTTACATTACTTACACGGAGTTAATCCCCTAGGGATGGTGTATTTATCGAATATGTATAGTTATGGGGCTAAACATTCAGCTAATCAAATGTACCATGAGTGGTTTGGTGATGGGGTTTATAGTGATGCCTTAAAATCAGCCAATGGACCGGCACCAGGATACCTCACGGGTGGTCCCAACAAAAACTATACGGGAAAGCTCCCCTTGAAAAGTCAACCACCAATGAAGGCTTACGCTGATGTCAATAATTCCAAATCTACTCCGGCTAACATCAACTCCTGGGAAATAACAGAACCAGGAATTTACTACCAGAGCAGTTATATCAGACTGCTGGCAAGATTTTCTGGCAGTTAAGATATTAATCAGCCTCTAAATTGCTAATCTCATCTAAAAACTAGGGTTTAGGGTGGTTAATATACCCAAGTCCAGCAGTCTAACAGTGCTGAGTAAAAAACCAACCTTGGCTCTGGTTTAGGCGTTTAACCATGTCCTAACCATCTTGGCTATGCTATGTCTTACCCACCCTACGGTTTTTGATGATTGCTGTTGAGTGTTGAGTGTTGACAGCAAAAAAGCATTCTGCTCAGATACAAATCAGATGCAAAGCGATCGCCCTTTGTCCCATTGTCAACAAAACTAATTTTCTTGGCTATGGAAAGCAAAATTTAAGTACGCCAACAGTAAAATGCTGTGATAAATTTCTCAGTAACTTCTATCCCCAGCATCATGTTATAGCATGAAGTGGGATTAGCATGATAATTTGTTGGAGCTAAGTAAAATTAGGAGTTTTCATGACGACGGATCAACAGCCCGCTGCATCCCCGATGAATGCAGCTGCGACCCCAATGAATGCGGCTTCGATACCTCTCAATAGTGTCAAGTCTACTATGACTTCTGCTGCGAATGCCAAACTCACCCCTAGTTCGACATCTCGACCTATCCTGAGTATCGATTTAGGTAGAACATCCACCAAGACTTGTGTAACCCGCGACCCAAACTCTGTGGTTTTTATCCCGGCTAACGTTAAAGAACTTTCGTTGGAGCAGGCAAGGGGCGGGATTTTTGAAGGTAAGACCACAGACCCGCTACTAGATATGTGGTTAGAGTACCAAGGTAAAGGCTATGCTTTTGGTCAGTTGGCGGAAGACTTTGGTGCTAATCTAGGCGTCGGTCAATCGAAGGTTGAAGATGCACTCACTAAGGTTCTCGCCTGTATCGGTTACTTTCGTCTGAAGAACGATATTAACATCATACTGGGTCTGCCTTTCCTATCTCAAGAGCAATTTGAAAAGGAAAAGGCACAGATGATTGGTATGCTCACAGGTCCCCACATCATCAACTATCGGGGGGAAAAAACTGAGATTACCATCACCAAGGTATGGGTGATGCCGGAAGGTTATGGTAGTTTGCTGTGGAGTGAAGCTCAACCGAAAAAAGCTCCCTCTCCCGACTTTACCAAAGTGTCTGTAGGGATTGTCGATATTGGGCATCAAACTACTGACTTGTTATTGGTAGACGGTTTCCGATTTGCACGTGGGGCTTCCAAGAGCGAAGCTTTTGGGATGAATCAGTTCTATGAACTAGTGGCTGCCGAAATTGAAGGTGCAGACAGTCAATCTTCGTCACTAATTACCGCAGTCCACAAACCAAAAGGTGATCGCTTCTACCGTCCCAGAGGTGCAAGCAAGCCGTTTAACTTAGACGATTTTCTACCTAACCTCATAGAGCAGTTCTCGCGGGAAATTTGCGCTAAAGTGCTGCAGTGGCTACCAGAACGGACTACTGATGTAATTATCACTGGTGGTGGTGGTGAATTTTTCTGGGAAGATATCGAACGTCTGCTCAAAGAAGCTAAAATAAATGCTTATTTAGCTTCACCATCTCGTCAAGCTAACGCCCTAGGGCAGTATATTTATGGAGAAGCACAATTAGCAGCAGCCAGTTCTCGCGCCTCTAAATAAGGCTTAATACTAATGTTTCCTTGGTCGCAAAAGATAGCTAGATCGGTTACGTTTGATTCAGAGATTCCTGACGCAACTCTATTGGCGGTGATTGAAGAAGAGTTAGAAAAACAACCGCACAAGACGTTCAGCGACCTTTGTAAAGAAGCTCTGTGGCAATTTTTGCGCGTACCCGAATCTGTACGACCTAGCCAAAAAGTGGGACAACCTGAGCAAGTCGAACAGTTGCTCACTGACCTCAAGCGTCAGTTAACTAGTGTTGAGCAGCGTTTTTTTACCGAGGAATCTAGACGACTGGAGGAAATGGAACTAAAGCTGAATCAACTTAGCCAACAAATGTCGCAATTGAGCAATCAGCTTCTGCAACTCTCTTACTCCCAACCTCCAACTCTAGTAGCACCAGAACCAGAAGAACTAGCTCCACCGACCCCACCCATAGAAGTCGATCCAGTCATAGCTCGTCTTGGTGCTTTCTTAGATGATTTTTAAGGCTCAGAGCGGGTGATCCGTCTACCCTTTCTCTAGTTTATCTAGTCCCCGCCCTTAAGGGTGGGGTTTTAAATGGCGATGGTCCTAAAAGCAGCCGCTTAACGAGCGATCGCCTGCTTAGCGGGTATGCGATCGCATTTTTTTAGAAAGACCATAATCTAAACCGTGAAGATTGTCCAGCAAATATCATTAATTAGTTATGGTAGCTTTGAGGAGTCTCAAGAGTGGGTTACTATTCAACATGAAATCAAGAGTGCTATCGAGTTGATTGTTTATCCTCCAGGGGCATCAAACTTTACGATTAATCCCACACCACATGGTAACGGCGTCAAACCTCTTAAAAATGCTTGTATGGCTGCACTGAAGGATAATTTTGGCTGGGAATTAGAGACTAAAATAACCTATGCAACTAGGTCGCCTGGACGAATAGATGCTACAAAAGTATTAGATAAGCATTTGTTTGCCTTAGAATGGGAAACTGGAAATATTTCATCAAGTCATCGTGCCATTAATAAAATGGTTCTTGGTTTGTTAAGAGGAATTTTTCTGGGTTCAGCCTTAGTTCTTCCTAGTAAAAAACTGTATGCTTATCTCACTGATAGAGTTGGTAATTATGAAGAATTAGAACCTTACTTCGATGTCTGGCGAGCAGTTAACATCAACGAAGGATTTCTAGCAATATTTGTAGTTGAACATGATGCGGTAGATAGTAGCGTACCAAGAATTACCAAAGGCACAGATGGACGGGCTTTAATCTAAAATGTAGAGACGCCAAATTTGGCGTCTCTACATAGATGAAAATAAATCTAACTGTGTGGAATTTTGCAGGTTATTTTTAACTTTTTTCTTGCCTCTTGCTGATTCCCATTCTTCTATATTGCCATTTGCTAAGTCAGTTAACCGTTTGACTGCTGGCTCTGTATCACCAATTTCTGTACCTAACCAATATCGGTTGAGCTTTTGGGCTGCATAAAATGTCGTACCGGAGCCACCAAAGGGATCAATTACAATTTGTCCAGGGTTTGACGCCATAGCAATGATACGTTCCAGCATTATAGGTGCTAATTCATTAGCTCCCCTTTTTTTATGCTGGGGATGTCGTACAGGTGGGATATCAGCCCACATTTCCTCTAATTCAGACCAAAAATTTTCCTCACTGTTATCACCAGCATCAACGTCTTCCCAGACATCTTCAGGTGTATCCCAAATATCCATTAAATTGATACCTTTGGGATTTAATTTTTTCCTGTGTCCACCATAATCTCTAATTTCTTTGCCACAATGGCGGCAGACTTGAATAGGGGTATAAACTTTATTAAAAACTGCTGGTTCTCCTTTTGTATAGTACAGCAACCCGTAGTGAGCAGGAGACATTTTGTTACCGCGAGGAAAAGCTTTAGGCATTCTACAAGCAATCCAGTGACGGAAAAGCATACCTTTCTGGTTGAGATATGCTCCATACTCAATGCACCACTTAGGTAAGTTAAAAACGAATAAACTACCCCCTGGTTTTAAGACGCGAATACTTTCACATAACCACTGTTTTGACCATTTTAGATAGTCCTCATCTTTAATCTTGTCATTAACACCCTTACCATAATCTTTACCAAGATTAAAAGGTGGATCGGCAAATACAATATCTACACAAGCATCAGGAATAACATTGATAAATTTTAGACAATCTCCTTGGTAAAGAATGCCATACTCACTTTGATAAACTTCAATTAATTCCTGATTATTGGCTCTCAAAGGTGATATGAGGCGAATAGGTGGCATTGAAATATTCGCTATTATGACTAACAGTGAACTAAATTTTAATAACTCTCTTGATATATGTCAATCGAATTTCCTAATATACTCTTACCCTTGACTTGCAAGAAAGCAGAATTTAGGAGTCTCAGCCAAATCTCATTTATTCTTCAGCTTATTCATTTATTTCTTACCCTCACCTTACATCCTATTTATTACCACCTCAATATCCCATGACATCCTGTAAACATGAATCGCTTCCAGGATTACTCCTATGAAAAAATTGTTGTTGTCTGCTCTACCTCTGCTGTTAATCGTATCTGCTGCTGTTCCTTCCGCTCATGCTGCTGACTACAGACGCGATACTAAGGCTACTCAAATTGTCAGTAGTGGTGCAATACCCAACGATGCTAATATTACAAATTATACCCACTATTTCGCCGTAAAAGTTCAGGGTAACGAACTTTCCCAGTTAACTATTGATTTCCCAGAAGACTTGATGGTAACTGATGGTATTAGGGTAACAGATAACTCTGGTAAGAAAGTTGAAGCCAAAGTCAATGTCAACAACAAACAAGCCACAATTGAGTTCTCTCAACCAGTAGCTGTCGGAACCACACTAAAAATTGCACTCCAGGGTGTCACAGATAACTTTACGACAGGTCATGCACGCACTTGGCTTTATCCTGTCAACAGCCGCAGTGTTGGTTTCCAGTCAGATATTCCCCTAGGATTAGTCCACATTCAAAGCTACGAAGCTTTTTAAACCCAGAGGGTGGGTCAATACTGCCCACCCTACCACATGTTTGAGAACTTTATCTGGAATCCTAGGACGTGAGCTTGGATCTACTGGAAGTTCCTAAAAAAGAGACACTATACCAGCTTATGTTTAAAAAAAGTAAAGAACGAGAGCGAACTGCATAATAAATCAGAGTCACTCCTAATAAATATATAAGAACACTCAAACCCAACCATTAATCATCAGGTGAATAATTATGACTAGCTTCACTCAAATTCAACCCAAAACCGACCTCCTAAACCCAGTTCGTCAGTGGTTAGAATCAATAGAAATTAATAGTCCCAAATTAGCGCATTCCTTGTGCAAAACTATTCCTGCTCAATGTCCTTTTGAACGAGATATCAAACTATTTGGTTACAAGCTATTTCACATTCCCCCTATGTGTAAATTAAATCCCTTGTATGAACAAGTAGTTAGCCTGCGTTTCAAAGCTTTATGTTATCTCGCTGATGAATGTGGTGAAGATATCTCTGTTTATTGCTAGAGGAAAAACTTTATTCTTGATTACTCTATTTGCTCTATATCTCTGTGGTTTTTTTAATTAATTTTCTTCCCTAGGTAATCCCACAGTAACGGTCGTACCTTCCACAGCAGAAGATTTAATCAAAACTTCCCCACCATGAGCTTCTACAATGCGTTTTGTAATCGCCAGTCCTAGCCCAGTTCCAGAGGGTTTTGTCGAATAAAATGGCTGTGTAAGCTTTGACAACACCTCTGCTGGAATTGGTTCACCACCATTTTTAACCTCAATCCATACTTGCTGCAGCTTGCTATTTATATCTACCTGTAATTTAACAACTTCTCCTGCTGATATCGCTTCACAAGCATTGCGAACAATATTAATCAATACTTGTTTAAGTTTATCCTTGTCACCCAATAATTCAATAGTATTATTTGCCGATTGAAATTCAATCTTTCTTCCAGATGCTTCCGGCATACTTGAGAGTGCAGGTAATATCTCGGTAATAAATTGATTAATTTCTAATTTTTCTAAATTTAATCTCTGCGGCTTAGCATAAACTAATATTTCCCCTAATAACCTTTCTAAGCGATTGGCTTCTTCTAATGCTAGAAATAAACGCTCTTTTGCTCCCTCATCTAAATCCATTTTTTTTAAAAAATTTAACCCCATTTTCATTGTTGTCATTGGGTTGCGAATTTCATGGACAATACCAGCTGCAAATTCTCCAATAGCAGCTAATCTTTCTTGTTCCACAAGTTTAGCTTGTGCTGTCCGCAATTGTTCTGTACGGCGGACTACCTCTGCTTCTAAAATTTGATTAAATTGACACTGCTGTTGGTAAAGATAATAATTATCAATTGCTGTTGCTGCTCGTTCGGCAAATAATTCCGCAATCGCCACTTCTTGAGGATAAAATTGACGCTGTTGTTTATGAAATGAACAAATTGTACCAATTACTTGACCTTGGGCTGTACGTAAAGGTACACCTAAATATGCTCGATACCCTGAAGGGGCTGTACCATAATCACTACAGGTTTTAGCATCTGGAACTACCAAACTTTGTCCTGTCGCTACCACCGTACCCGTTAAGCTACCATGCAATGAATAGGTGGTATTATCATCATCCCAATCTATACTACTAGCTAAAACTTTCTCTGAACCCTCATCACAAAGAGTCACAACCGACCAATCAATGTGGATTAATTGACTTACACCACAGGCTATTTCTTGTAAATATGTCCGCAACTCACCATTACGATAACTGAGAGAAGATAAAACTTCTAGCGTGCGTCTTTCTTGCTCCCAATCATGGGATTTCATAGACATAAAATTGTCCTGACTTGAAAAAGATTTTCTTGCTAAGACTGATATTGATATAATTGCTCATCGGGAGATTAAAGCTCAAAAAAACGAAACAATTCTTATTGGTAGTTAATCAGAAGAATTTCTATAATATAGAATTAAGTGATAAAATAAATTTTTCAATATTCAGAAGATAAATGTAAATCAAGTTAAATTAAAATGGATTGATTAATTGACAGTCAAAACTGAAATAAGAAATCTGTATGACAGCAAACATTTTACTAGTTGAAGATGAAGTAAAATTGGCGCGGTTTGTAGAATTAGAGTTGAGTTGTGAAGGCTATAAAGTCAGCGTGGCGCACGATGGATTAACTGGACTTACAGCTGCTAGAGAAACTCACCCAGATTTGTTGATTTTAGACTGGATGTTACCAGGACTGTCAGGAATAGAAATTTGTCGTCGTTTGCGAAGCACAGGGGATAAAGTTCCAGTGATTTTACTAACGGCAAAAGATGAAGTGAGCGATCGCGTTGCTGGATTAGACGCAGGTGCGGATGATTATGTCGTCAAACCCTTTAGTTTAGAGGAATTATTAGCTAGAGTCCGCGCTCACCTGCGACGCACCCAACAAGTAGATCCGGATATATTACAATTTGAAGACCTCAGCCTGAATCGTCGTACCAGGGAAGTCTTCCGAAATTCCCACCTGATTGAATTAACCGCCAAAGAATTTGATTTATTGGAATATTTACTCAATCATCCCCGCCAAGTCATCACACGCGATCGCATCCTCGAACAAGTGTGGGGTTACGATTTCATGGGTGATTCTAACATTATCGAGGTATATATTCGCTACCTGCGGTTGAAGTTAGAAGCCAATAACGAAAAGCGCTTACTTCAAACCGTGCGCGGTGTGGGTTATGTTTTACGGGAGTAGGAGGTAGCGTTGGGGGAATAGAGTGTGGTTAAAATTAAGACCCCGTCCTTAAGGACGGGGACTATTTAGAAAGTGAACACTGTATTAGAGATTCATTTGTACTAACATATAAATAGTCTTGTACCTAGCTTGTAGTGTTCTTGTAGAAAACAATCACAAAGACACGCAACCTAGACATTCTTGATTGCCGAGCCAGTCTCTATCAAGCCAGTTTCGCTTGAAGGAAGCCTCGAAGAATATTTATCTGCAGGGAAAACTGATGATTAGTGAGTTTTTACCGAGATAAAGTTTGCAGATACCGTGTTTCCTAAAAAGTGAAGGTTGGGCTATGAATAAACTACCTTTGGTTTTGGTGCTAGAAGATAACACAGATAACCTAGATTTACTAAGTTATCAACTGGAAATATTAAACTTAGACTGTATTTGTGCCCAAGAAGGAGTGGAGGGCTTGTATTTGGCGAAAACTCACGAACCCGATGTAATTCTATTAGATATTATCTTACCAGATATGGACGGCGAGGAAGTAATTTCTTGCCTGAAACAAAACCCTAAAACAACAACGATTCCCATTATTGCACTCACAGCTATGGCAATGGTAAAAGACAAACAGCGGATTCTCAAAGCGGGAGCCGATGATTACATTACTAAACCCTACGATTTAGAAATATTAGATGTTACGATTCGCCGTTACCTAAAGGTCAAGTCTGCTACTTTGCCTTGGGAATAGCTTCTGGATTACGAACATCAGGCGATTCTTCTAAGACAAGAATAATACCAGTACGACCTGTTTCTAAGGTTGTATCGCTCATGATGTCAAGGACAGATGTACCGACAATTTCTTCAACCAAAGCTTTTAGCTGTGGTTCAATTGTTTTGTCGAAACCTAATCGAAATTGCGTTGCTATTTCTTCTTTACCATCATTAATCAGAGTTTGTTCAGCTGGAGTCACAGCATTTTCAACAGTGACTGCTATCCTGTGATCGAAAAATTGACAAACAACCTTGCTCGGTCGGTGTCCCGACTGGTCATGGTATAGCGATTGGAGACGTTGAGTAAGCTCTCGTTCTATTTGCCCGATTGTCGGTTTGGTCGCCATGAGTCATCAATTGCTCAAGAAATTTGATTAACAGCCAGATTAGACAGTTAATTAGGGTTTGATTATAGACTAGACGAATCAATCTCTACAGATTATTTTCCTGCAAATTAGTTGATTTTTTCGGTTGCCGAATCCCCATTTCTCCAAAGATATATTAATTTTTTATAAACAAAAGTTTATAAATAACCAAAATCATGATTTAACTATCGCGTACCATACAACCTATCTCCCGCATCTCCTAAACCAGGGACAATATAGCCGTGTTCATCCAGCTTTTCATCAACAGATGCTGCGTAAACTGGCACATCTGGGTGAACGCTACAGAAATGCTCAATCCCTTCAGGTGCAGCCAGTAAGCAGACAAACTTCATCGATAAGGGATTAGTTAATTTCAGCCGTTCCACCGCTGCAACTGCCGAGTTTCCCGTTGCCAGCATCGGGTCAACAACGAGCATATCTCGCTTTTCGACATCGTGGGGCACCTTGAAATAATACTCCACAGGAATCAGGGTTTTCGGGTCGCGGTACAAACCAATATGTCCCACCCGCGCTGAGGGTATAAGTTCCAGCATTCCGTCTAAAATCCCCTGTCCAGCCCGCATAATAGAAACGATGACCAACTTTTTATCCGGCGCCAGGACAGGTGCATTCATCGGGGCGATGGGTGTTTTAATAGGCTCATATCTCAGGGGTAAATCTCGTGTAACTTCATAAGCCAACAGCAAGCTCACTTCTTTGATCAGCACACGGAATTTCGCGGTACTGGTTTCGGCGTTCCGCATCAGCGTGAGTTTGTGTTGGATTAAAGGATGGTCGATGACTGTAACTTGAGGTGTCATGTTTAATAGGGAGTCCAAAGGAAGAAGTGCTGAGTGGGAATGGGGCATGGGGCATGGGTAAGTCTGTCCTGCTCCCTGGGATTCCCACTCAACACTGGAAACTACTAGAATACCGTGCCGTCGCTGTCTATTTGTATGGGGGGTATACCACCCGCTCGTAATTCGGCAGCAATGCGACGTCCGGCTGTCCAGGTTCCACCTTGGAGGATTTTCACCAGTGGTAGTTCCAATGCGTCCATATCTAGCTTTTCGCGGATGGTAGCGGCGATGCGATCCAAAAGTATCACACTCAAAGCACGCCATTCCACAATCACTTCACTAGACACCAGATGAGGCTGGTGAATAATATCTGGGTGCTTCGGTTGGACTAAACCCAGATCCACACACAAACCACCGTTGCGGTATTCAGGTAATCCCGTCAGGGAGTCTAACCCAGTGATTTGTAAACCCAATTCTTGGAGAGGTTCCAGAAAAGAGTAGGTTAACCACTGAGAAAGCTTGTGAAACGGTACCAAACCCACAGCGGAATGATGCCAGACATCGCCGAGATTCACCCCAGCGATTTCTATCCTTCCAGACCAGATATTACCCAACCCTTCCAACACAGCACGCAAAACCGTTGACGCTGCTAGCTGGTTGTCCTCAGCTTGGGTCAGCAGGTAATTAACCAAATTACCCGGACGGGGATTTTCGTTACCAAAAAACTCTGGTAATGTCACTAGGCATTGTCCTAATTTTTGTAACAATTCCCAGCGTCCAGCCAGCCCGACAAGAGGATTGCGATCGCTTACCTGAAACCCTTGCGCTAGAGAAGCTGTCGTTAAACTTTGCAATCCTTGAGCATCCGCTTGCAGAGGTTTTTCAGGGTTACTAGAAAACGCCCCATGACAAAACATGTGGAAACTAGCAACCGCCAAGCCTTCCGAACGGCGGAAAACTTGTCCTGTCTCCCCCTCATGATACTGCCATTGATTCCCCGCTCCGGCATCTAGCAAAACGCTGAGAATCACCAAATCAAACTTGGTAGCTGCTACCTCCACAGGACTCATCCCCCCCAACTTCGCCAACAGAAGCGTTGAGCGAGACACACCACCCACCTCAAAATGTCGCCAACGACTGTGGAAAGGAACCTGCAAATCAGGGTACTCAGAGCGCATCACATCAATGACATAATCCGCCACTCGTCCCAAATGCGACAAATCACATTTCCAATGCTGTAACTTGTCATCCACAGCCAGTGCAAACAATTCCCCAGAGCGATCGCGTATCGCCATAGGAGAAAGCAAATATTCCACTTCCTCCCTTTGTGGGGTGGGTATCTTGCCCGTCATCGTCTTGGAGGTTCCTATCTCTTGTATCAATCTACCAACCCCCGTCCCTTCACCTCAGCCAAACCATCAGTATTCAACACCTCACCCTGGGTATAGTACCCCGCCGCCTTTTTCGCCTCAATTTCCACCCGCGCATCTTGAGGAATCAACTCTTCCGGGATAGGCACCCGTTCGACAATTTCAATTCCCGACTCAGTAATAGCATTGAACTTCATATTACTCATCGACACCATGCGGTCAATGCGGGTAATCCCCAGCCAATGCAACACATCCGGCATCAGTTCCTGGAAACGCATATCTTGTACCCCCGCCACGCACTCTGTCCGGGTAAAATATGCATCCGCCCTATCGCCCCCTTCTTGACGCTTGCGAGCATTGTAAACTAAGAATTTCGTCACCTCACCCAAGGCACGCCCTTCCTTGCGACAGTAAACAATGACACCAGCACCCCCTTCTTGTGCCGTTTCTACACAGACCTCAATGCCATGCACCAGATAGGGGCGACAGGTGCAAATATCGGAACCAAAGACATCCGAACCGTTGCATTCATCATGTACCCGTACCGCCAAAGGCTTGCTGGGGTCAGCAATATTAGCAACATCCCCGACGATGTATACCGTTAAACCACCTATAGGCGGTAAAAATACTTCTAAATCCGAGCGCGTCACCAGTTCCGGGAACATTCCCCCAGTTTGTTCAAATAAAGCCCGACGCAACTCACCTTCAGTAATATTAAAACGCTTAGCCATGCCCGGTAAATACCACACCGGCTCAATTGCAGCCTTGGTAACGACTAAATCGCCACCCTGTTTCATAATTTTGCCATCAATCTGCAAGCGCCCCTTTGCCACAGCTTCTTGCAGTTCCGGCATATTAATATGTGCCTTGGTAATGGCAATGGTAGGACGAATATCATAGCCCTGTTCGCGGTACGAGCCAAATACCTCACCCACAATAGCCCCAAACGGGTCTAGGGAGACAATTTTCTCTGGGTCATACCAGCTAGGGTGGGGTCCGATATGCTCAACTGGGGATGTGTTAGTTAAATCCGCTCGATGGTCCGACTGCAAGGAACCACTCGCTACTGCTAAAGCCCGATAAACCGCATAACCACCAGAGTGAGTACCGATGACATTGCGGTGAGCCTGCTTGGTTAATGTAGCAATCACTGGTCCGCGTTGCATGGGGTCAGATGCACCCCAATTAATGGGAATCGGTTTAGGACCGAAACCAGAGGGATGAGAAGTAAGGACAATATGTCGATGCACGCCGTTTCGATTGAGCATAACCGATGTTTATTTGCTATTAGTTATTCGTCAACAATCAACAGTCAATTTCTCTATAAACTACTCATTATGAACTATTGACTATGGACTGTAAATCTCAAGCAGGACAGGTAATCGTATTGCCAAATACAACCCTGGTGATATAAATTGCTTAGTTTTTAGTTTCATGTAGGAAATATTACAATTTATTGCCAAATAATCTGGGGACACATTTAATACAAATACATAATCATTAACATAAAAAGTTATGGACTCTTTTCATATTGAAGCGCTACTACAAGACCTGAAAAATTCCGATGAAACAGTCCGCGACCAAGCTACCAAGGAACTATGGCGCATCTGGTTTCATCAAAAAGGAATGTATGGGTTAGCACTTATTGAACGCAGTCAGATATTATTAGACGCGGGAGAGTATACTAAAGCAGAAGAACTCCTGACAGAATTAATTCAAGACCAACCCGATTTTGCTGAAGCCTGGAATCGCCGTGCTTTTCTTTACTATCTAATTGGTGAATATCAAAAATCCCTTTCCGACTGCCAAATGGTAGTACAGCTAAACTCCATCCATTTTGGAGCATTGCACGGTATGGGTTTATGCTACGCCACCCTAGGGGAATATCGCCAAGCCGTCCAAGCCTTTCGCAAAGCTTTAGAAATTCAGCCCTATTCCCTCGTTAATCAACAATTGATGCTAGAGTGTACAGCGCGGTTGAGTTGAACTCTTAACTCTTAACTCTTAACTCTTAACGGGGAATAGTTAACTAATGACTAATGACTAATGACTAATGACACATTAATTGCTGATTTAGCAGGAATTGAAATCATAACTGATGTAGCACAAGTTGCTAAGCTTTCTCAGGATTATCATACTTTTAGTCCGGTGCTTGTGCCTTTGCTAGAAGGAAAAATCGGAGATTTAGCCGTTCGCCCTAATAATATTGATGAAGTAATAAAAATTGCAGCAGCTTGCGCCAAACACCGGATTCCCGTGACAGTTCGTGGTGCAGGGACTGGTAATTACGGACAATGCGTCCCCATGTATGGTGGTGTGATTCTGGATATGACACGGATGCAGGAGATTTGCTGGATTAAGCCAGGGGTAGCGCGGGTAGAATCTGGGGTAAAATTGGCGGCTATTGACAAAAAAGCTAGAGAAACTGGCTGGGAAATGCGGATGGCTCCCTCTACCTATCGTACAGCTACCATTGGGGGATTTATCGCTGGGGGAAGTGGTGGTATTGGTTCTATCCAATATGGTTTATTGGCCGATAGGGGAAATCTCTTAGCGTTAGAAGTCGTTACACTGGAAGAAGAACCCCGTGTTATCGAATTGCGCGGTGATGACGTGCAAAAGGTAAACCATGCTTGGGGTATTAATGGGATTATCACCGAAGTGGAAATTGCACTCGGACCTGCTTATCCTTGGGCGGAAGTTATTGTCACCTTTGATGATTTCATGACAGCCGCTAGGTTTGGGCAGGAATTAGGGACATCTGATGGCATGATTAAGAAACTAATTGCTATCTTTGCTGCCCCCATTCCGCAATATTTTACCCCCCTACGGCAATATATCCCTGATGGTACTCACGCGGCTTTGTTAATGATTGCTGAATCCAGTTTAGAGGCCTTATCTGGGTTAGTCCAGAAATATCAGGGGAAGATAACCTATGAAAAAGCTGCACATGACGCTGGAAAAGGCGCGAATTTAGCAGAGTTTACCTGGAATCATACGACTTTACATGCTCGCACGGTGGATACTTCCATAACTTACTTGCAAAGCATGTTCCCCGCCGATAAAAGCTTGCAAATGGTTGAGCATATGTACCATCATTTTGGGGATGAGGTGATGATGCATTTGGAGTTTATCCGCTTTGGGGGACAAGTAGTTCCCGCAGCGTTGCAACTGTTGCGCTATAGTACCAGCGAACGGCTGAACGAGATTATCCGCTATCACGAGTCACAGGGGGTGTTTATTGCTAATCCGCACACCTACATTATTGAAGATGGGGGCAGAAAGGTGATTGACCCGGAACAGTTAAAATTTAAGGAGATGGTTGACCCGTTTGGGTTGATGAACCCAGGGAAGAGTAAAATGAACCACAGATGAACACAGATTTTAGTTTCGCGCAAAGGCGCAAAGAGACGCAAAGGCGCAAAGAATCAAGGCGCAAATAACAAATTTACTTCGTGTTCTATGTGCCCTTGATCGCACGCGATCGCGAACGTTTCTTTGTGGTTCGTTACAAAAAATCTTCCCAGACTTCTGAAATATCCCTCGTTGGGTTTGTAGTTTAAATTGTTTCCACAAAAGTTGAGATGTTATCAGACGCAAGGTTTTACTTTGCGTCTTTGCTTGATAGCGGTTCTCATGGAAAGTAGAACTTTACCAATCCAAAATCTAAAATCGTACTAATCCCTCCACAAAGCTATACCACCTAACAAACCAAACATATTGGGAATTATCTTGACATTAGATGGTAATTCTAGGGTAGTATGTTTTGCTTCCCCACCACCAATATAAAGAAAATCATAATTAAACAAGTGTTCCAGAGACGCGATCGCTTTCTGTACACGACTGTTCCATTTTTTTTCACCCACTCTTTCCAAGGCTACACGTCCTAACTGTTGTTCGTAAGTCTCCCCTTTACGAAATCTATGGTGTCCCATTTCCAAGTTGGGTACTAATTTACCATCGACAAACAAGGCGGAACCGAAACCAGTACCAAGGGTAATTACTAATTCTACACCTTTACCAGAAATAGCGCCCATTCCTTGAATATCCGCATCGTTCGCTACTCTTACAGGTACATTTAACCGTTCTTGGAGTGCTGTTGCAAAATTAAATCCAATCCAATCAGGTGTTAAATTTGCTGCTGTGTAGGTTACTCCATGACGTACAACTCCCGGAAACCCAACAGAAACCCGATGAAATTCACCTTGAGTAGCTGCTAAGGAGGTAATCACATCAATCACAACTGCTGGTGTTGCTGGTTGGGGTGTGTCTTTTTTTGCTCTTTCTGTTTGGGGAGTTCCTGTAGAATCTAAAACAATAGTTTTAATGCCGCTACCACCAATATCAACTGATAAAGTCCGAATATTACCATTTTGTTCTGTCATTTAACCTTTTCCTACTGAGATTTTTGTATGTAGTTATTATCAATGGCTGAAATTAAGAAGTGTTTAAATTCTTGCTTTTTTGTTACGAGTAAGGATTGATAATATAGATACATTTTTGACCAACTGATGATTAATCCGGTTAAAATGCCTTCAAGGCTAGACTGAAAATTCTATGCATAGTTTCATTCCTCCGGAAAGATTTTTCGCCTATCTAACTTGGACTGATATTCAGGACATGCCTGATAAACAAAATGTTGTCATAATTCAACCCATAGGTGCTATTGAACAACACGGTCCTCATTTACCGATAATTGTAGATGCAGCTATTAGTGTGGGGGTATTGGGAAAAGCCTTAGAAAAGCTAGATGCAAATATTCCTGCCTATGCCTTACCGCCACTGTACTATGGTAAGTCAAACGAACACTGGCATTTTCCGGGAACTATTACCCTGAGTAGCGAAACCCTGTCAGCAACGATTATGGAGGTAGGAGAAAGCATTTATCGTGCGGGGTTCCGTAAATTCGTCTTAATGAACTCCCACGGTGGACAACCCCAGATAATGCAAATGGTAGCGCGAGACTTGCACGTCAAATACTCCGACTTTAGTATCTTTCCCCTGTTTACCTGGCGCGTACCAAATATTACTAAAGAATTGCTCACACTTAAAGAAGCAGCATTGGGAATGCACGCTGGAGACGCCGAAACTAGCATTATGCTGGCGATGTTACCAGAACAAGTGAAAATGTCAGCCGCCGTTGCTGAGTATCCCCCCGAACTACCAGAAGGCAGTTTACTGAGTTGGGAAGGGAAATTACCCGTAGCTTGGGTAACGCGGGATATTAGTAAAAGTGGAGTAATTGGAGATGCAACAGTTGCAAGTAAAGACAAAGGCGATCGCATCCTAGAGTCAGTAGCAAACGGTTGGCTACAAGTCATCAAAGATATTTATCTCTACCGTCAACCCGAAGTGTGGAAACAGTCGTAAAAACCGTAACTACTGCTACTGAGAGATTTGCTAGCCTGAAAACAATTTTAGATTTTGGATTTTGCGAAAAGTCCTGCAGGCGGGTTTCCCGCCGTAGGGAACTTTTCAAGACGGATTTTGGATTATAGCGTTTCCTAGTCTGTTCTGGTACAAGAATAAATAACGAACCACAGATGAATACGAGATTTACACAGATAAATCTGTACTTTCTATGAGAACCGCTATAGATAAGTCAATCTTAAATCCAAAATCTAAAATTTCCTAAATCAATCCCCGCATCCAAAATCCCAAATTAAAATGACTAATTCTCACCCCCAAAACCAATTTTCTTACACCCAAGAAGATGTGCAAGAAATTATTCAATTAGCCTTTGCGCGTCAAACAGAAGAAAAAGAATTTTCTTATCAACAACTCCTAGAAATCGCCGATGAATTACAACTTTCCCCCGAATGTCTCAAATTAGCAGAAAGAGACTGGCAAGCTAAACAAGGAGAAATTCAAACTCGCCAAGCATTCAACGCCTACAGACGCACCACATTAGTAAAAAAAATTGGCAATTATGCTATTAGTAACTCATTCTTAGTCATGATAGATTTCGTTAACGGTCACAACTTGTCTTGGTCGCTATACATTCTGCTATTCTGGGGAATGAAACTTGGTTTAGATACCTGGAGTATCTTTCATCCCTACGGAGAAGCATACGAACAAGCTTACCAACAATGGTATCTTAAATACAAGCTCAAGCAATCAGTTAATACCCTATGGAATAAATGGTTAAAACCATTGTTTAATTAGGTCGCTAACCTCTAGGCTTTCTTGGCATCTTGGCGGTTATTTTAACAGACAATGAACACAGAAATCGAACAACACAACAGACTCACTTGCGAAGTCGAAACCACCCTAAAAGTAATAGGTGGACGCTGGAAAGTGTTAATTATTCGTGAACTAATGACAGGTGTGAAGCGCTTTGGTGAACTGCAAAGAGCATTATCTGGAATTACCCAAAAAATGCTCACCCAACAACTTAGAGAAATGGAAGAAGATAGAATTATTCACCGCCAAGTTTATGCAGAAATTCCCCCGAAAGTCGAATACTCTCTCACCCCATTAGGAGAAAGTCTCAAGCCAATTTTAGAAGCAATGCATGAATGGGGAAAGCAACATTTAGCACAGATAAATCGCCAAGGTAATTAAAAATATTAGCAGTCTAAATTTTGTTAAGTTAAATAAAAATGCCTAGCATTCTGTCTGATAATTATACAGAATAGGGAAAAATTTTATTAGCCTAACACTAGAGGTGCTACTAAATTACCAATTTTCAGGAAAAATATATGAAACCTCTAATTTCTTCCCCTACAGCAGTTGCACTAACAGCATTACTCGCAGCTATCACTCTCTCTAGTTGCGGGAACAAACAAGCGACACAACCAGATACCTCAACCACTACTCCCGAAGCATTAGCAACGACACAACCAGTTGCACCTACAACCCAAGGAGTTGCTCCTCAAGGAACATCCTGTCCCAGCGATAATCCTATTAAGGGGGTCACTAGTAAAAGACTAGGGAAAATTGCCCTTACTAGCAAGTCACCTGAGTACAACAAAGTGACACCAGACAAATGTTTTCCGGATACAGCAGCAGCACAATCAGCAGGCTACGCAGTGCCAAAGTAATACTTTGTTAACATAGTTAATAATTCGTAATTCGTAATTCGTAATTCGTAATAAAAGAGTAAAATAATTATAAATTACGAATTTTCTTCCAACTCTTGTAAATATTCCACAGCCGCCTCTAACTTTGAGGGATAACCTTCAGCAAACCTTTCAAACCAAAGTCCCTCTGGTGAAAAAGCATCTAATTCTTCTAACCAGATCTGAGCTTTTTTGTGCAACTCCTCTAATTTTTTGGCTTTGAGTTGTTGCTGTTGTCTTTCCTGTGCTTGCAATTCTTGCTGTCGTCGTAACTTCTCAGCTTTATCTTCTTCCTCGTAGTGAGCCTTCACTTCATTTAACAGGTTATCTAACAAAGAAGAAGACTTGGCTGAAGGTTTCGACGTTGTGGGTTGTACAACAATTGGCTGAGACTGAGGGTTAGTGGGTTTACTTTCTACATATTCAGCCTTTAAATCAGCTAATAGCTTGTCTAGGGGGTCAGTCATTACACATATAACCTGCAAACAATTTGGGATTTTAGATTTTAGATTTTAGTATTCACAGGTGAGCGACCGATGAATCAATGGATTGGCTCAATAATAGGAAAGATTGCTCTTTAATTCAGACCTAAATTAATTTAGTATATCTGAGCCATTTTTATTGGACATAATTTTGATGTAATTAATCCAAAATCTTCCATCTAAAATCTAACACTTATTCAAAAATCAGGAGGTTTTTCTAATCATTAATAGCATTGAGTAACACTTCAGAAAGGCTCATTTCTTCCATTTCCTCCATTGTAACCGTGTCACAAATATCAAACTTTGCACCCGCACTTTGCAGTTCATCATCTAAGACTTTCAAGAATCTGGTAGCTTGGGAATCTGTACCTACTTGAATGAAAGAAATTGCTAATTCCTCATCCCTATCCAAACGGCGTGAGGCTTCAATAATCACCTTCATCACAGCTTTTCGGTCGTCAGGTTCGCCATCAGTAACTACTAAAATTGTTTCCCCATTTGGTTTAGTTTGATTCACTGTCTTCCGCTGAACATAACTATCCGTCGCGTGCTTCAAAACACTCGCCAAATCAGTTGTACCAGAAGGGTCATTTTCTTGAAAAATTTGTGTCACTTTCCTGGATGTGACATTTTCATAACGTCTAAATTTACCAGAAAATACATAAACAGTAATGCCATCGGGGTCATATTGTTCGCATTTACTAGCTAAAGCTAAAGTAGATTCTTCAGCTGCTACCCATCGACTTCTACCACCTTTTTGGTCTCTAGTAGCCATAGAACCACTTTTATCAATTATTAATGTATAGTCTCTATCTGCCAGCATTTTTACCTCCCCAATTTAGATTTTTTGGCTTTTTCCTAATAAAAAATGTCTGTTACCCATTACCCATTACCCATTACCTAGTCACTGATAGCATTTAACAAAATGTCGCTCAAACTCATATCTTCCATGTCATCCAGGGTAATGGTGTCGCAAATATCGAACTTGGCGCCGACGCCTTCCATTTGGTCATCCAACGCTTTGAGGAATTTTGTTGCTTGGGCATCGGAACCAACTTGAATTAAGGAAATAGCTAATTCTTCATCACGTTCCATTTGCCGGGTTGCATTGATTATCACCTCAAATACGGCTCGGCGGTCATCGGGTTCACCATCCGTTACAACTAAAATTGTTTCCCCTTCTGGCTTGGTTTGACCAGCAGCTTTGCGTTGAAAATAATTGTTAGTTGCATCTTGGAGAACACCGGCTAAATTAGTAGTTCCCGCTGGGTCATTTTCCATAAATATTTGTGTCACCTTGCTAGAAGTGACGTTTTCATAGCGTTTAAATCTACCGGCAAATACATACACAGTAATCCCATCTGGGTCGAACTGTTCACACTTTCTTGCCAAAGCTAGAGTAGACTCTTGCGCTATTTCCCATCTACTTCTACCACCCACTTGGTCGGGAGTGGACATACTGCCACTTTTATCAATGATGAGGGTGTAGTCCCTGTTCTCTAGCATACATTCCTCCGATGGTTAGCCTTAGCTCTAGTCTAGCTTCTGGCTAATTGACTCGACATCTGCTGTTGTTTGCAGCAACTATTCACCGCGGTTTTTGCAGCTTGAGGGTGAGACAGTGACTATCGATTTGATGGATTATCCTTTACCACCTGTTGAGCAAATTTTGGGAATCTTGGTGTGGATGGTTCAAAACGGCTGATGTCCAGAAACCCGACTTCTTAAACCAGTCGGGTTTGTCATTGAATAACCACGCGCTCGTAACGGCCGCAACGCGATCGCTTGTGCCTTATTCACTGTTCACCATCAACTATTCACTATTCACGCTTGCTGCTTGCAAAACCCTGAAAAATTAACCGCCGTTGCCGTTGCCGTTGCCGGAGGCTATGCCCGTACCTTTAGGTTGGCGAAGCCTAGGGCTATTGAACGCCGATAAAATGTAATCTCATGGAAGAGGTCTACTATTCACTATTCACTATTCACTATTCACTATTCCCTGGACGTTGTGTTTGGGGTCAGCCTTAAAATGGCAAAAGTCCTGATGGACTGAGGTACTTGCACTTCAGTTCATCAGGACTTAACTTGTCAGATTATAGTGACAGAGGGTTTATTTTTTGGGAGAAATGAGCATCATCATGTTGCGTCCTTCTTTTTTCGGTGCTTGCTGAACTTCACCAAATGCTTCTAAATCGGACGCCATCCGCTTGAGTAGATCCTCTGCTAAGTCGCTGTGTTGAATTTCTCGACCCCTGAACATCACAGTCGCTTTGACTTTATCACCATCTTTGAGGAAGCGCTCAGCTTGCTTAACACGGACGTTGTAGTCGTGTTCTTCAATCTTGTAGCGCATCTTGACTTCTTTAACGTCAGCAGTGTGCTGCTTCTTCTTGGCTTCCTTGGCTTTTTTCTCTTGTTCAAACTTATATTTGCCGTAATCCATAATCCGGCAAACTGGAGGATCTGCCTTATCCGTGAGCAGCACCAGATCCAATTCTTTCTCTTCTGCCATAGATAAGGCTTCCTGGGGGGTGAGAATTCCCAGTTGTCCGCCATCGGTGTCAATTACCCGAATCTTCGGGAAGCGAATTCGTTCATTAATTTGGGGTAGATCGCGATTTCTTTTCTTCTCAATCACAGGCATGTGTGTTTGTGGGAGCTTTTGATGATTGGTTTGATTGTGGACTTTGTAAAGGTAAAATGTCTGCCTCAGAAGCCATAGGATGCAATAACTGAGGATTGCAACACCTAGGTATACTTCCTAGGATAACTAATCCATTGAGTAGTCTAGTTGTGGTTGTATTTGCCATTTTACTCACTCTGAGGTGTGTTCAACCAAATGGTTAATTTAAATTACACAACACACTCAGAAGAATATATTAAATTTTTACAACAGGCTTAGTCGTAGTGCTGAAACACTACCTAAGGGGGATGCATCCAGCGGTAAAAACTCATTCAACACCACAATTCATCAATATGTTTGTCGTATTGAATGCTTGTTGACAAATAAACTCAGGGTTAACTCGCGCAAATAAGCGTTGAGATATTTTACGGATAACAGAGTTGAGTAACAATGTTCGTTAAGAATTGGAAACAATGGATGAAAGCTATTAATGGTGATTCTAGTGTAGCAAGTTTTCCACAGCAGGAGCAAGGGAGACAATTCTTAATTTCTGATTAACTGACCCTGAACTCAGGACTCTGGTTAGCTTTAAGACTACATTAGAAGAGTGGCTCAAATTTCTCCACTATGAATTATGAATGCGGTAAACTGGCAGCAACGGGTTGGTAATCAACGAAACTGGGTGTGGCGCGGGTGGCAAACTCGCTACACATACATCCGCCCTACCCAAGTACAGGGGCGATTAATCCCCTCGCTAGCACAGACGACACCCTTGATGTTGCTGCATGGTTTTGGTGCTTCTATTGGTCACTGGCGACAAAATATAGAGGTATTAGGTAAATACCACACCGTTTATGCTTTGGATATGCTGGGTTTTGGTGCTTCCCATAAAGCCGCTGCCAACTATAGTGTAGAACTCTGGGTGGAACAGGTTTATGAGTTCTGGAAAGTATTTATTCGCCAACCAGTGGTATTAATTGGTAACTCTCTGGGGTCTTTGGTGTCTTTAGCCGCCGCCAACACTCATCCTGATATGGTCATGGGTGTGGTGATGATGAGTTTACCCGACCCGGCTATGGAGCAGGAGCTAATTCCAGAAATCCTTCAACCCGTTGTCGCAGCCCTCAAGAAACTTTTAGCTTCGCCAATCCTCATTAAACCTTTGCTGCGGGTTCTGCGCCAACCCAAGGTGCTGCGGCGCTTGGCTATCTTTGCTTACGCTAACCCAGAGGCGGTCACTGATGAATTAGTAGATATCTTAGCCGGTCCTCCCCAAGAGCGGGGTTCGGCGCGGGCGTTAGTGGCATTGTGCAAAGCTGCTGCAAATCCCAAATATGCACCTAGTGTCAAGTCATTGTTACCTAACGTCACAATTCCGATGTTATTGATTTGGGGTCAAAATGACCGGGTAGTACGTCCAGTACTGGCTGCTAAATTTGCAGCTTACAACCCTAATGTTCAACTATTGACCCTAGAGGGTGCTGGTCATTGTCCCCATGATGAATCACCCCTGGAAGTCAACCAGGCAATTTTAGAGTGGATAGAAAAGGTTGTCAGTCCCACCGATAAATGCATGACTCCTTTGGGGTCATTTCCAAAAAATTTCTAGACTCGGCGATATGTTTTCCTGTCTTTAATTTCCTACACGGATTAATATTGCAATTTATTAATTGATTTTCGACCTTTGGGGTTGAGTTTCGTTAAAAAAGTTAAAAAAGAAGAAATTCTCCAGCTTACTGGAAACATTCCGCTTGACTTATCTATGCCAGGTACAGGAATTAATGTATGCAAAAGGTAAAAATAATACGTGCTGCCTTTCGGGAAATACAGAAACTCGCCCCAATACCACTGCAAATGGTCAGGGAAATTTTGCGTCGATTGAGTCAAGGTGATGATAGACACACTCTATCTTTGCAGGGATACGAGCATCTGCGACGGACTAGACTCGGTGATGTGCGTGTTATCTGGCAGCGGCTCAACAGCGATAGTATTGTAGTAATTAAGGCTGGATTAAGAGGTGATGTTTATGATCGCGCTTTTGAGCAACGCGATCGCAATGATGTCCGGACGCTAAAAGAACTGCTCAATCCCCAGGGAACATCTCTAGGAGAAAATCCAGCCTATGAATGGAACCATGCATCTGATCAGGAAAGCTGGTATAAATTTGTTTATGGTGGTTATCAATATTCCCCTGTGCTGACAGAGCATCAGAGAGCAGCACTGGCGGAATTAACCCAACAATGGCGAGATGTATCCCATAAAGCATGGTTAGTTCAGAGCGCACCAGGGACAGGGAAAACCGTATGTGCAGCCATGTTGGCTTGCGAACTCCATCAAGAATATGGCTGGAATACAATGCTGATAGTTCCAGAATCTCTCCGTCGGGACATCGGGGAATATTCCCAAGTCAAACACCTCATGGAGTCACAAAAAAAAGGTTTTTGGCTGTGTACTTTTCGCGATTGTTTGCAAATTATCGCTCCCAATTTACACGAGCGACTGTTAACCCCACAACAAGAGTTGCAGATTCTTCAGGGAGCAGCTACTCGTGCGCGTCAGGCGGGTTTTTTCCGAGAAAAATTAGATAAAATCGAGCCAGCGGATGTATTACTTTATCAAGCGTTTGTTTTAGATACAAGTAATTACAATCAAGCCAAACATGCTGTTTACAAAAAAAATGAACAGCGAATTTCCAGCTTAAAACTAATTAATCGTAGTTTCTGGGATAGAGAATTAAATGCCAGAAAATTAGCTGAATATCTCTGTCGTGTGGATGTAGCGAACCATCTAAAATTAAATCCTCCTCCCATACCAAAGTATGGAGAAAGTACGGTGTTTATTATTGATGAAGCCCAAGACTTTCTCCTAGCAGAATTGCAAGCAATGCAAGCGGTAAGCGCTGCTTGGAATCCTCAAGGTCATTCTACTTATTTGTGGTTGTTGGGAGATTTAAATCAGCGCATCCAACCAACAGATTTTTTGTGGGGTCAATTAGAGCTTGGTAAACCCACACTGCTATTAAGGAATTATCGTAACTCCCGGCATATTTTAGAATTTGCTAATCAATTTTTACAACTAGCAAAGCAGGAAAATCAGAAATTTGGCGGAAAGCATAAAGAAATTCCCGAACCAGCACAACCGGAATATGCGGTCGAAGTAGGTGAACCAGTGCGGTTACTTAAATGTGTTTCTCCAGAGTCAGCATTAGATTTTCTAGATTTACTAATTCAGAAATCATTACCGACCACAGAAGAACGACATTTTTTAAAAAAATCGGCTAATCAAATTAAAGTTTTGTGGCAAAATCCCGCTCAGAAATACTGCAATTATAACAGCATAGAAATTCTTAATGCTGAGCAAGCAAAAGGAAGAGAATTTGAAGCTTGTGTAGCGTTTCGGATATTTGAGGAACAAGGTATAAAAGCACCGTGCTTAGAAGAAGTTTTTTGCTGGTATACTTTGCTAACCCGTTCTCGTTCTCGCTTGTTGATAGTCGCAACAAATGCGGATTTAGAGCGGTTAAAAATAGTCGGGTATGATTTTTTTCAAAACTGTGTCGAAATAGAGCCTCATCATGCTGTAAATTGGATTACGGAAGTGGCGAGTGGTGTTGATTTTAGCTTGTTTCGTGAGGAGCAAACAAATATCCAACAGCAATTGCTGCAAGCTTGTGAACAGGGTAGTCCTTATTGGGATACTTACCTAGCTCTCCAAGTGGCTAGAGTAGAGGGTGAGAGGCTTTATCAGTGGGAACAAGAGGCAATTGGTTGTTTACAAAAACATTCTATGCAACAACTAAATGCTGAATTAAATCAAGCTCAAAATATTTCTTTGCGCTGTTTATTACTCCGGTCTATGAACTGTTCTTGGTATGCTGTAGAAGCAGCAAATAATTTATCTGAAAGTGACAGGCGAGAATATGAGAGATTAATCAAAAACATTGCCCAAGATTTGCACAACAAAAATTTGCCTTATGAAGCAGCTAGAGTGATGAAAAAATTGGGAAATACTATACCTGACTCTTATCCTTTTAGAGAAATAGCTGACCAGTATGGTTGTTTAGTATCTTTACTTTGTCAGGAAATTATTTCGCGAGAATTTGCGGAATAAAACCAGAGTTAACCGAAAAAATATGGGTGATAAAATTTCTGTAAGATAGTATTTATAATTTGGGAAGAATTCTAAATAAAAATAGAGGTTATATTGTGCAACCGCCAACAGATTTAGAAATTGCCCGTCAACTGGATATGCTCTGGCATAAAATTAATCAGGGCATTATCAAAGCCAATACAACTCTCAATAAAGCTCAAAAAATAGAAACAGACATTTCTCTATTAGAACCTGTGAAATTAGAAATTGCTTCCCTGATTGAAAAAGGTCAGTTTCAAGCAGAAGAAATGGAGAAATTATCTGCTATTGGCAATAATGTATATCAGCAAATCATGTTGGTTATAGAGTCGATTGGCGGTGAAGATGGGGTACAATTATTACAGCAAGAAATCCAAAATTACCGGACTCAGTTAAGTGAAGCTACTAGGCAACTACAGAAAGCAGAAGGTAAGTTGCATATGTTTGAAGCTGAATTACAAGCCAGGAGAAACACTATAGTAGAATTAGCATCGCAGGTTAGGCAAGATAAAGCGGGAATTTCCTATTTAATTGCTCAAGTGGAAGCCAAAGTTAATAATGTTTTGCAAGTGCAATTGCAGATGCAAGAATTTCTGCAAAATACAGTATCTACCCTGGAGCATTTGCACTTAGAAGTTACTACGATTGCTCAGCAAGTACAAACCGATAGAGAAGCAATTCAAAGTTTAAATTTAAATGATAAGCAACGGATAAATTACTTAGAAAAGTTAGGACAACAGCAACAAGAGGAAATTCAACACCTCAAGCAGCAACTAGTGGACTCGCAAACAGAACTAGGGCAAAGAATACAAATTATGGTACAAAATCAACAGCGTCAGCGTAACTGGTTGTTGAGTCTCTCCTTTGGGGTTGCTTTTGTTATAGCATTAGCGATCGCCATGACGGGATGGAGATAATTTGTAATTGATAGACTAATAATTATGAATGATTTTTTAGCTACTTACGGGTTTCTCATCGTCTCTATGGTATTGGGGTCTTTACTGGGGTTGTCCCTGTACTTACCCTTGATGACGGGTCAGTTGTCTTTGGCTAGTCCAGGATTTTATGCTTTAGGTGGGTATATTGCGGCAATTTTGTCCACTAAAGTTTTTGTAAATATTCGCGGTTTATTTCCCCTTCACCTGTTGTTATTAGAGATGTTAATTGCCGGTGTTATTTGTGGTTTACTAGGTATAGCAGTGGGAATTCCAGCCTTACGTTTGCGGGGAATTTATTTAGCAATTGCGACGATTGCTTTTGTGGAAATTTTACGGGTTATCAGCCTAAATTTAGAAATTACCGGCGGTGCTGTGGGGATTTTTGGTATTCCCCAACCTTTTGCTACACCGATTGAATATTTGTCCATTGCTGTACCTTTACTCATAGTTAGTATGGTGATGCTTTATCGTTTGGAACGTATCCGCATCGGTAGAGCATTTACAGCTATCCGCGAGGATGAATTAGCGGCTGGAGCAATGGGAATTAATCCGACTTATTATAAAGTCTTGGCTTTTACTCTAGGTGCTATTCTAGCGGGTATTGTTGGTGCAATTAGCGCCCATTTTCTTAATACTTGGAATGCTCGTCAAGGCACTTTTGATGCTAGTATTGTTTACTTAACTTTTGTCTTAATTGGTGGTTCCAGAAGCTTCTTAGGACCAGCTCTCGGCGGGATGGTATTTACCGCTTTACCAGAAATATTGCGCTTGCTAGCTGATATTGGTGGTTTACCTAGTTGGTTGGGACAATTTTTGCGGGATGGACGGTTAATTATTTTTGGTTTGTTGATAGTTCTGGGAACAATCTTTTTTCCCCAAGGTCTGATTACTCCTGATATATTTAACCGTCGCAAAAGTCAGGGTTAATTTGTTAAGTACTAACAAAGGTTTTTGTGTGAATACTAATAGAGTATCTTGGCAATACAATTTGCCTCAATTTATAGAAATAATAGAAAGAGCCGTAGCAACTGCACCAATGGGTAGTCAATCCCACACTTGCTATCAAAACTACGAAAAACTTATTAAAAGTGGCAGTAATTCTCTAGATATTTTAGTTGATGTAGCCCTAGAACATTGGCGGAAAAAGCTTTAAGGAGGGAAAACACATTTACTAAATCAAGACAAATATTTCAAACTATGTCATAAGATGAAGCAGGAAGTCCATAAACCTACGCTTTAGCTTGAGGGAAATATATCAGACCCCATGCATCAAAACATCTGGCTCGCAAGACACGCTAACCGCCTTGATTTTGTCAACCCTGATTGGTTCTTGACTGCAGAGCGTCGCTACGATCCTCCTCTTTCTGATGATGGTATCATCCAAGCGGAGCAATTAGCTAAACGCTTGCAGGCAGAAAATATCACCCACATTTTTGCATCCCCGTTCCTGCGAACAGTACAAACCGCTAATGAGATCGCCGAAGCACTGAATTTATCAATTAAACTGGAATCTGGGTTAAGCGAATGGCTCAATCCTCAGTGGATGAAAGAACCACCAACAAAACTCTCGCTTGCAGCTTTAGCAGAAATATATCCGAGAATTGACACTGACTACAAGTCGGGTATAGCTGCTTTTTATCCAGAAACTAGTGAACAATGTCTGGGACGTTCTGGGGAAACTGCTAGACGCCTAGCTGATGAATTTCTCCCCCATGATATTCTTTTGGTGGGACATGGTGCATCAGTATTGGGAGCAACTATGGGGTTAGTTGCTGGAATGGGAGTACAAGATATTAAAGTTCCCCTTTGTAGCTTGTTCAAAGTGGTACGTCAAGAACCAGAATGGCTACTAGAAATAACAGCAGATACATCTCATTTAACTACAACTGAGGAAGTGATTAGGTTTAATTGATATGTCATTATTATTAGCGGGAGATATCGGGGGCACAAAAACAATTTTGCGTCTGGTGGAAGCATCAGCAACACAAGAATTACAGACCCTGCATGAAGAACGTTACCCCAGCGGAGATTTTCCAGATTTAGTGCCAATGGTGCAGCAGTTTTTAGCAACATTTAATGCACCTACACCAGAGAAATCTTGTTTTGCAATTGCGGGACCAGTGGTTGATAATACTGCCAAATTAACTAATTTAACTTGGTTCCTGGAGGCGGAAAATTTAGCACAAGAATTGGGGATTGAGCATGTATCATTAATTAATGATTTTGCTGCGGTAGGTTACGGTGTTCTCGGACTAGAAGAAAAAGACATTCATACCTTACAAACTGGTAAAATAAATCCGGAAGCTCCGATAGCAATTATTGGTGCTGGTACAGGTTTAGGACAAGGTTTTTTAATTAAACAAGCAGACGGCTATCAGGTGTTTCCTTCCGAAGGGGGACACGCGGATTTTGCTCCGCGTACAGAGTTAGAATTTCTGCTGTTAAAATACTTGCTCGATAAACATGATATCCAGCGTGTTTCTGTGGAAAGAGTAGTTTCTGGACAGGGAATTGTTTCGATTTACCAGTTTCTCAGGGATAAAAAAATTGCTCCCGAATCACCAGAAGTAGGAGAAATTGTTAGAACCTGGGAACAACAAGCAGGACGCAGTGAAAAAACTGTCGATCCAGGTGCTGCTATTGCTTCTGCAGCACTAGGAGGACGCGATCGCCTCTCGGAACAAACGATGCAATTATTTGTCGAAGCTTACGGTGCCGAAGCAGGTAATCTTGCTCTTAAACTCTTACCCTATGGTGGATTGTACATTGCTGGTGGGATTGCGGCAAAAATTTTACCCCTGATGCAAGAAGGTAGTTTTCTGTTTAGTTTCAGCCAAAAAGGTAGGATGCGTTCTCTGCTGGAAGATGTACCCGTGCATATTGTTTTAAATCCTCAAGTAGGGTTGATTGGAGCGGCAATTTGTGCTGCCAGATTGTAGATAATTCGTAATTTGTAGTTCGTAATTCGTAATTCATCAGAGAAGGTTACGAATTACGAATTATTCATTATCAGTAATCTTCAACTGGGGAGTTAGCATATAAAATAATTGGGGTTATCGGTGCAGTCAAATTGGTAATTTTGAATTTTTAAAGTATCAGTCTTTAAAAAAGCGAAACTTATGAACATCAGAATTTTGTTGACAACAATTGCAGCTACCCTTGTGCTGTTAGAAAATTCACCCCTACAGGCAAATACTAGCAAACAAGCTGTTAGGGTAAATAGCGTAATGCAGCGCAATCAACAAAAACCACCAGCTAAAAAACCCAAACCAAAACCAGCCGCTAGGTGGCGCCGTTTTCAGTTTACCGAGGGACGGTTTAGTGTTCTCTTCCCTTTTAAACCAAAACAGGTATCGCAAATCCAAAAAACTCCTTTGGGAGAAGTTAATTTAGAAATATTTTCCGTAGAACCGCCTAATCAGGATGTATCTTATGTAGTTATCTACAATGATTTTCCCTTTAGCTATGGACAAGAAGATAACGCTCAACTCATATTTGATGATGTGCAAACTATGGCTTTAAAGACTACAGGAAGTAGTTTAGTCAAAAAACAAAATCTTAATTGGAATGGTTATCCAGGTAGAGAACTTGAATACACCAGACCAAAGGATTTTCTGACTAAACATAAGATGTATTTAGTTGATGGTAGGTTATATCAAATAATAGTCAAAACAACCACAGAGCAGGAAAAGAAATTATCTGGGACTATTAGCGGGTTTTTGAATTCTTTACAAGTGAAACCCAGTAATCCCCAGCCAGAATAACGGATTTTTAACTGATAGTTGATATTAGACTTCTTGCAAAAGTCAGTTTTTTCGTGTTTTTCTTTGCGTATGGAGCGGGAGATAAAAAAATATTTATGCAAGAGGTCTATTCTGATGCTGATAAATATTATTTACCTTATTTCCCCAACAGACCATTAATCCTTAATTTGAGATGGGACTCAAAGCCACTTCCCTAAGAAATAATTAAAGTTCAATCTCTAACTCCGGGACAGTAAGAACTTTTACAGAAAACTGATATTGCTAGTAGTTCAATAGACTACTATCCAGAAAAAACATCAGAAATAAATGGAAATTCTCGGAGCAACGCGGTTTGACCAGTGCGTGATTAATATCTCTTTGATCAACATTTGCAATCAACAGAGTTATGTAGGTCAAGAGATGCGAAAGCTTTACAACTCTTGGAAAGAGGAAACCGACGAAGCTATCAACAACCCTTGGTTAGACCTACAACAGTTTACCATCTACGTTCCCCATCCCGACCAAAAATACGAAAATATCACATTAGAAGAGGGTTTAACTAGGGGCTATAACGTAGAAGTTAACCCAGTCGAAGATAGAACTCAAGTCCCTTATGATATACCAGAAGGAGGGCATTTTGTAGTCATTTTCAAGCAAAAAAGCATTGATTCCGACTTTAAAATCGCAGCAACTGGGATTTTTATTCGTCCATTAGCAATTCTCAGCCTTGATATCATTGTTGACCTGGAAAAAGCGGAATATCAGCCTCTTGTTATCAAGCATCCAGTTATTAGAGACTACCCGGAAGGTTGGGAACAAAAACTTGCTATGTTTATCAACCGGGAAATCAGATTTGAAGAACTTCCCAACATTGTTGCATATGTCGATCAATCTCTAAATCAAGATTACAGACCTCCCTCTTGGAATGAGGTTTATTTATCTGCAACTGGATTTGCAGGATTTTGATTTACCGCTCCTAGTTAGCGCTGACTACAAAACATTGACTTTTTTCCGCTGACTTACCTAGTTAAACCTAAAATAGCTTCTCAGATAGATCCCCGACCTCTCTAAGAAGTCGGGGATCTTAGTGTTATGTTTATTTATACCCACGTCCAAAATCCTGATTCCTGATGTTGTAGACATTATTAATGAAACACATAGATATACATATCTACACAAATAATCCATTTATCTTGATTTGCGTTCATCTGGGTATCGCGATTTCTATAATTTTTGTAACACTTTCAGACCAATCCCATGCACAAAAAACTCTTGCTATTCATCGCTTTATACCTCATAGCCTTAATTACTTTTACTGGCTGTAGTGCAGTCAAACCAACCGCAGAAAATGATATCGTCACGATTAGGTTGAGTGGTTGGACTGCTAACCCTAATGAAAGACAACAACTACAGGAGGTGCTAAATAAATTTACAGCTAAACATCAGCATATTAAAGTTAAATATGAAGCCATAGCTGACCAATATATGGACGTGATGAAAACAAGATTAATTGGTGGTACAGCGGCAGACGTATTTTATTTAGACGCTTTTGAAGCACCAGCATTTATGAAATATGGTGTCTTAGAACCGCTAGATTCTTATATTCAACCAGAATTTAATCTAGGGGATTTTTCCTCCCGACTTCTGAGCGCATTTCAATATCAAAGCCACATCTATGGCTTACCCAAAGATTTTTCAACCCTAGCACTTTTTTATAATCAACAAGCCTTGTCAGCAGCCGGAATTTCAGAACCACCCCAAACTTGGTCACAACTCCGTAGCTATGCCAAAAAACTCACTATTGATAACAATAAAGATGGCAAAATTGACCAATATGGTTTGGGAATTTCATCAGAACTAGCCCGTCAAGTATTTATGATTAAAGCCTACGGCATGGAATAATTTTATGTTCCCACTAGTTATCGTTTCCGATGCGGAAATGTTTACCCTACCTTTAGGATTAAATACCTTTAAAGGGCAATATATTAGCTATTGGAATTATATTATGGCAGCCTCGATGATATTCACTTTACCTGCACTCGTCATTTATGCTTTTTTCAATCGCTATTTTATCCAGGGAATCTCCTTTACTGGGGGAAAGTAGACACCAGAGGCACATATGAGGGTCGGCAAATTTTTACCCATACTCCGAAAATACAGACTACACAAACAATCGATTAATATCTTATCTTTGAATAGAGAGTTGCATAGTTTCTAATCATGGCAGGACATAGTAAATGGGCAAATATTAAGCGTCAAAAAGCGAGGGTTGATGCTAAGAAGGGTAAAACTTTTACTCAACTGTCACGCGCAATTATCGTGGCTGCTAGAAATGGTATCCCCGATCCAGCCGGAAATTTTCAACTGCGGACAGCGATAGAAAAAGCCAAAGCGGCTGGCATTCCCAATGATAATATAGATAGGGCGATCGCCAAGGGTGCAGGTACTTATGAAGGTGATAACACCACTTTTGAAGATATTCGCTATGAGGGATACGGACCTGGTGGTGTAGCAATTTTAATTGAAGCCCTAACAGATAACCGCAATCGCACTGCGGCTGATTTGCGAATGGCTTTTAGTAAAAATGGCGGAAACCTGGGTGAAACTGGCTGTGTTAGCTGGATGTTTACCCAAACAGGTCTGGTGGAGGTTATGGGTGTACTAGATGAGGAACAGCTTTTAGAAGCATCCCTAGAAGGTAGCGCTCTATCCTATGAGTTGGGAGAAGAAAACACTGCTCAGGTGTTTGCAGAAGTCGGGAATTTAGACACCCTCAGCCAAACTTTGAAAGATAAAGGTTTTGTAGTCAATGATATTGAACTACGCTGGATTCCCAGCAATACTGTTGAGGTTGCAGACCCAGAACAAGCGCGATCGCTCCTCAAGTTAATTGACTCCCTCGAAAGCTTAGACGACGTGCAAAACGTTACCGCTAACTTTGATCTGGCGGACGATCTGATGTCTGTCAGCATGACTTAGTAATTCTATCATCTCACTTTTTCTGACTCAGAATGTCTAACTGCTTAGCATTGCCACTCCAGCAAGCTATTGACCATCAAATAGTCACCGTTAGTCCTCATTGTAGCATTAAAGATGTTATTAACCTCATGGGTCAATTAAAAGTTAGCTGTGTGTTGCTAGTCAATCAACAGCAGTTAGCTGGTATTTTAACGGAGCGTGATGTAGTTAGAATTACAGCCAAGCAGATAGACTTAGGATTAACTCCTGTGGCGGATGTCATGACTGAGCAGGTAATCACCATCAAAGCATCCGCCATCGAGGATGCTTTGGGGGTATTAAATTTGATGCGTCAGCATCACATCCGCCATCTGCCAGTGATTGATGACCAAGGACTAGTTATCGGTATTTTCACCCCCAGAAGCCTCCGTGCTGTCCTTCAACCCACAGATATGCTACGGTTGCGGCTGGTAGGGGAGGTGATGACAACTCAGGTCATCCAGGCTGACCCCAGTACAACTGTGCTGAATATTATCCAACAAATGGCACAAGCACAGGTCGGTTGCATTGTAATTTCTGAAACAACCACCAAAGGTAAAGTCCATCCCCTAGGGATGATTACAGAACCAGATATTGTCCAATTCCAGCTACAAGGAATGGACATAGAACAAATCCCAGCACAGCAAGTGATGAGGACGCCACTGATACCACTCAAAAATAGTGATTCTCTGTGGTATGCTCATCAAATCATGCAACAGCAAACTATATCTCGCCTGGTAGTGACTGGTGATGATGGGGAGTTATGCGGAATTATCACCCAAAGTAGTGTCCTGCAAGTACTTGACACCACAGAAATGCACACATTAGTCAGCATTTTGCAGCAAGTACTGGAAGAACGAACAGCAAAACTCACACAAGTCAATCAGTCACTGCAAAAACTAGTTGCAGAACGCCTAGAAATTGAAGCAGCATTACTAGAAAGTGAAGCACGATATCGCGCTCTAGCTACGCAACAAGCAGAGCTATGTCAGCAACTAGCAATCGCAAATCAGGAACTACAAAGGCTAGCGACTTCAGACAGTTTAACAGGTTTGGCAAACCGTCGCCACTTCGATGATTATTTCCAGCAACAGTGGCGGATATTAGCTAGAGAAAATGCACCCCTATCTCTGATTCTCTGCGACGTTGACTACTTTAAAAATTATAACGACACCTATGGTCATCAAGCAGGTGATAATTGTTTACGCAAAATTGCTAATATGCTCTCTAATTCTGTTAGCCGTCCCGCTGATTTAGTTGCTCGTTACGGTGGTGAAGAATTTATTATTTTACTCCCCAATACTCAAATTATCGGTGCAATTCATGTAGCACAAAAAATTCGCTTAGGTGTTAAATCTCTGCAAATTTCCCACATTAATTCCCAGACTAGCGAACATGTCACCCTCAGTTTAGGAGTAGCTACAACTATTCCCGACCTTGAGGATGATTCCGCTGACTTGATTGCTGCTGCTGACTCCGCTCTCTATAAAGCTAAATTTTACGGACGCGATCGCGTTCAAAGTTGTGATTGCAATCTTTAGTTATTAGTTATTAGTTATTAGTTATTAGTCATTAGTTATTAGTCATTAGTTATTAGTTATTAGTTGTTATAGCGTTTCCTAGTCGGCGAACATGAAAAAATAATAAACCACAGATGAACACTTCGGAACACAGATAAATCTGTACTTCACCCCTACCCTTGAAACGCTATAGTCAACTTACCTTTTCAAAGTAGTCTTTGTAACTTATTGTGGGATAGTTATTATATTTGTTTAGGTTTAATACTATTTCACCAAATTCGGGATACATCAAAATCCACGTAGGGGTAAGGCATTGCCTTACCCCTACAAGCGCCATTTGTATCATGATATAAGTGAAACGGTTTAACTACTGGATATCTATCTGCTTCCACCTGGTTTTGATTCCCTAAACTCCGCTGCTTTTGCACACAATAAGTAGCATATTGTCTCCAGAGGCTGAGAATTGAGCCAATATGAATATCTGGATTCGGGATGGTATGATAATAAGAGTTTTTTGCCAATAAAAACCAAAACTCCCAAGTAAAACGAGGCAATATTTCGCGGTTAATTAAAGATTAATTAGACAGTTAAGCAGAAATTGCAATTTTCACCCCCAAAACCCCGTCCTTAAGGACAGGGTTTCTGTAAAAATATGGATTAACATCTTAAGAGCATCACATCTATGATTATGGTTACAAATGTCTGAAAGCGCTTCATTACTGATTAGGGAAGCTATTGAATATCAACCCCTCACCGTTGAAAGCAATGTCACTCTTCAAGATGTAGTCAACCTGATGAGTCAGGCAGCTACTAGCTGTGTTATAATTGTTAAACAACAACGAGTCATTGGTATTTTTACAGAAAGAGATGTAGTTCACCTCACAGCCCAGGGAACAGCATGGCGGGAAACTACTGTATCTGATGTCATGACCAAGGAAGTAGTGACCATCACCCTATCCCAAGCAACGGATTTAGGGGTAGTATTGAACTTAATGCACCAGCATCATATTCGCCATTTACCAGTAGTTGATGACCAAGAAAACTTAATTGGTCTTTTCACTCACAAAAGTATTCGCCAAGTCCTCAAACCTACAGACACGCTGAAATTACGCTTGGTGAATGAAATTATGGCAACCCAGGTAATTCACGCTGCTTCCGACACCAGCCTGTTGAAAGTAGCTCAACTCATGGCGACAGAGAAACTTAGCTGTATAATTATAGCCAACACTAGCAATGGCAAAGTTTATCCTGTTGGGATAATTACAGAACGGGATTTAGTGCAGTTCCAGGTGTTAGGGTTGGATATAACCAACCAGACAGCACAACAAGTGATGACTACGCCACTGATACCAGTGAAAGCGAATGATTCGCTGTGGTATGCTCACCAATTAATGGAACAACACCGTATCCGCCGTCTAGTCGTGACTGACGATGAAGGTGAATTGTGCGGTATCATCACCCAAAGCACCGTCCTGCAAGTCATAGATCCAGTAGAAATTCAGACACTAGTCACAATTTTGCAGCAAACTGTTGCCGAACGCACCGCTACATTGCAACAAATCAATCAAGCACTTCAGCAAGAGGTATCAGAACGTCTACAAACCGAAGCATCTCTGCGTCAAAGTGAAGCTCGTTATCGCCAGTTAGCATTGCAACTAGAGGAAACAAACCAGCAACTACAAAAACTAGCCATTACGGATAGTTTAACAGGCTTGGCAAATCGTCGTCATTTTTTTGATTATTTGCAGCAGCTATGGGCACAATTAGCACGACAAAAAGCACCTTTAGCTTTAATTCTGGCTGATGTTGATTGCTTTAAAGTTTATAATGACACCTATGGTCATCGCGCTGGTGATGAATGCTTGCAACAAATTGCTGATTGCTTGAAAAATATTGTCAACCATCCAGACTACTTACCTAGCCGCTACGGTGGGGAAGAGTTTGCGATTCTCTTACCCCTGAGTACTCTAGAACAAGCTTTTAACCTCGCTGAGACCATATCCAGAGAAATCAAGTCTCTGCAAATTCCCCACATCAATTCCCCTGTCAGACCCTACATCACTGTCAGTATCGGTGTGAGTGCGACTATTCCTAATCTTTATAACCCCGTAGATACCCTGATTACTACCGCTGATATTGCTTTGTATCAAGCCAAATCTTTGGGACGCGATCGCGTTCAAAGTTGAGCGGATAGTCAAACAGTTTTGGATTTTAGATTTTAGATTTTTCATCCAAAATCCAAAATATAACATGGTTTGACACAGAAAGTTCACACCAATCACAACCGATTGTCACATCCATATGTAATATTTTTAATACTCCATGAATTGGATATTCTCAGTAGCAAAATACTGAGATTTTTTTGTTCAATGTTGTGACATCCATCACTTATCAGTTACTTAGGTTATTTTGCTGTACAGACGAATTAGATACTTATCCCCACTGTCCAAAACAGGGGGATTTTTATTGTTAGTCATGAGAGTGCTGATTGTTTTCGGGAGTAATCCGACCCCAGAGAGCTAGTCCTTAGCTAGAGAAAGCATAGACAAAAGTGTACAATCAGGTTGAAGTATAGACATCGACTTGATACACAGTCAGTTAGAATTGTCAGATAAAGAACGAGCGTGTTGAGGTCGAACAATGCTATTATCCATCAAAACAAAGTTAAAACTGAGTAAAAACCAAGAAATAATAATGAGTAAACATGCTGGAATAAGTAGGTTTACTTATAACTGGGGGCTTGCTACTTGGAATAGCTTGTTTAAAGATGGATTAAAGCCCAACAAATACATTCTTAAAAAATTCTTTAATAACCATATAAAACCTGAGTTTGAGTGGATTAAAGAAAAAGGTATTTGTCAGAAAATAACTCAATACGCCTTTGATAATTTAGGTAATGCTTTTGCTAAATTATTCTCCGGTAAAGGCGGCTATCCTAACTTTAAAAAGAAAGGACATCACGATTCTTTTACTATTGATGCTAGTGGAAAACCAATTTCAGTAGGTGGTAAATCAATTAAACTACCTACAATTGGATGGGTTAAAACTTATGAAGGTTTGCCACAGACTACTTGTAAATCAATCACCATATCACGAACTGCTGATAGTTGGTTTATTGCTTTCGCTTATGAGCAAAAACATGAGCCTACTAGCAAACAGTACGATGTTGTAGGGGTTGATTTAGGTGTCAAAGAACTGGCTACGCTCTCTACTGGTGTTGTGTTTCCTAATCCTAAGCATTACAAAAATAATCTAGAAAAATTAAGAAAATTATCTAGAGAGTTTGCCAGAAAGGAAAAAGGTTCAAATCACAAACACAAAGCTAAAATCAAACTGGCTAAACACCATGCTAAAATAGCAAGCCTCCGAAAGGATACTCTTCAGAAAATCACTACTTTCTTATGCAAAAACCACGCAAAAATAGTAGTAGAAGATTTAAACGTTTCGGGGATGCTATCTAACCATAAATTAGCGCAAGTAATAGTTGACTGTGGCTTCCATGAGTTTAAACGGCAGTTGGAATACAAAGCTCAAAAGTTTGGTTGTGAAATAATAATTGCTGACCGTTGGTTTCCATCAAGTAAAACCTGTTCTAATTGTGGACATATTCAAGATATGCCATTAAAAGAAAGAACCTATAACTGTGGAAGTTGTGGTCATTCAATGGACAGGGATTTAAATGCAGCAATTAATTTGAGCCAGTGCGTTGCGGTGAGACCAGTCCCAGGGAGCGGGAAACCCGCTCCCTGGGAACTGGCGAACCCGGAGGGGGGTTCCCCCCGTTGTAGCACCTGGCGTATCGCGTTTGGCTAAAGCGTGAATGCTTACTGAGGGATAACTGCTCCCATGCTCCCCGTGAAGTAAGAAATAAATGTATAGACTTGTCTAGGATTTATATAGCAGAACACCCAACCCCAATCCATTAATCGGAAGAGGTAATTCTATCCTCTGGGAGTAGAACTAATCTCAGTAAGTGCGCGATAATTGTAAGTAACCTAAAAAAACAGTGCTTGTTATTCAAGGTTATTTCAATGTCTAATACTAATACCACAGAACTACTGGAAGCCCTAGCATCTGAAATTGGCGAAAGTGTCTATATTGATATTGCCAAATGGCATCTTTATTTATCAGATGCTAAGCTGCATACAGTTGTTGCTGAACATATGTATCCTCTAATGACATCAAATACTGTCGATGAAGATGAGGTTATCAAAGTTCTGCAATCAATAACCGTAAAAATTGGCGGTGGGAGAAAGGAAGTACCACTCATCGATTTATTGCCATTACAATGCCAGGTTTCGTTAGTAGATATCCTGGAAAAATATCAACGGGAAATTTAAATCATCTTAGTCATTAGTCATTGGTCATTGGTCATTGGTCATTGGTCATTGGTCATTGGTCATTGGTCATCAGTTCCTAATGTCCAATGTCCACTACCCATTACCCATTACCCATTACCCATTAGCTCAATCGGCAATTTAATCAAAAACTCCGTTTCTTTTCCTAATTCAGAAAAGCAGTGTAATTCACCAGCGTGCTTTTCAACTATGATATTATGACTGATGGATAGCCCTAATCCTGTCCCCTTCCCTAGGGGTTTAGTAGTGAAGAAAGATTTGAAAATTTCCTGTTGATTTTGCGGAGAAATCCCTACACCATTGTCAATAATCCGAATCATTACATGAGTATTATCTGCTGATAATTCTGTACAAATTTTCAGCCATCCTTGATGATTAACTATCTGTTCTTTGCTCAAGGATTCTTCAATAGCATCAATTGCATTAGCAATTAAATTCGTAAATACTTGATTCAGTTGTCCAGGATAGCATTTTACTAAAGGCAAATTCCCGTATTTTCTAATGATTTTAATTTTTGTTTTCCTACTTTTAGATTTTAAACGGGGCTGCAAAATTAGGATGGTACTATCAAGCAGCTTGTGAATATCAGCAAATTGTGCTGTTGTTTGGTCTCCTCTGGAAAAGTTACGTAAACTGAGAATTATCTCGCCAATTCTGTCAGTCCCTACCTTCATGGAAGACAATATTTTTGGTAAATCTTCTTTGATAAAATCTAAATCAACCGCTAGGGATTCAGCTTGGATCTGCGCTGTGGGATGGGGATAGCACTGCTGATAAATATCTAGTAAATAAAACAAGTCTTGGGTATATTCACAAACAAAGTGCAGGTTGTTGGAGATAAAATTAACTGGATTGTTGATTTCGTGAGCAATACCAGCAACTAATTGTCCCAAAAAAGACATTTTTTCAGTTTGGATCAGTTGCATTTGAGTTTTTTGCAACTCATACAGCGCTGTTTCTAATTCATGTGCTTGTTGTCGCAGTTGCGCTTCTGATTGCTCCAAAGCTGCTTGGATGTGCTTGGATTCAGTGATATCCATCAGTACACCATCCCAGAGAATATCTCCATTAGACAACTTCTGGGGTCGAGCGGCACCTTTAATCCATTTCACCTTCCCGGAAAGGCTATTAATTCTTCCTTCCCATTCCCAGGGGGACAGGGTTTCTGCACTGTGTGCTAGGGAACTATCAAACTGAGAGCGATCGCACCCGTGAATAATCTCCAATAGCAACTCTGGATTTTGCTGCTCTACTGCTGTCGCGACTTCATAGATTTGGTCACAACTGGAACTGACAAACGGGATGGAGAAAGCACCATTAGGTTTAAGCAAAAATTGGTAAATCCCTCCCGGAATGTTACTCGATAGACTTTCTAACCGGGTCTGGAACTGTTGCAATTCCACTTGAGTGCGATCGCGTTCCATCGCAATCGTTGCTAAATGAACGGCTTTGATAATTAGTTCTTTTTCATACTCATTGGGACTCCGGGCTTGGGAATAATACATACTAAAAGTCCCCAACACTGAGCCATCTTTAGTCAAAATCGGTACTGACCAACAAGCTCGCAAGCCAAACTTGAGCGCTAAATCACGGTAATCTTTCCACAGTGGATCTTTGGCAATATCTTCGACAATTACTGCTTCTCGACGATAAGCAGCAGTTCCACAGCAACCCACACCAGGTTCAGTAATAATGCCATTAATTGCTTGTTTGTATTCTTCTGGTAGACTAGGCGCTGCACCATGATACAACTTATTATCCTTGGGGTCTAACAGTAAAAAACAACACTTGATTTCCTCTAAAACCCCGTCCTGAAAGACGGGGTTGAGTAAATCTTCCACAACGCGAGCGATCGCCTCTAATAATCCAGGGAGCGCAGTTCCACCGAGCATCAGTTCCAAAATTTGATTGTGAGCGGCCAGAATTGCTTGAGCTTTTTGGCGTTCGCTGATTTCCCTTTGCAATTGCTCATTAGCTCGTCGTAGCTGTCCTGTGCGTCTGTGGACGCGAACTTCTAGCTCTTCATGTACTCGATGACGCTCGGTGACATCTTCCACAAAGCCTTCATAGTAGAGCAAATTTCCCCACTTATCACGCACTGCACGTGCATTTTCCACAATCCAGATAATCTTACCATCTTGGCGATAAATCTGGGATTCAAAGTCCGACGCCGAGTCATTTAGTTGCATTATCTCCGTAAACTCCCGGCGCCGATGGGGTTGGACATACAACTGTTGCTCAATATCGGTAATATTTGCCATCATCTCGGCGGTAGATTCATAACCATAAATCTTCGCCAACGCTGGATTAGCATTTAAATAATGTCCGTCCGGTGTAGTTTGAAAAATACCAACCACCGCATTTTCAAATAAACCTTGGTATTTTGCTTGTAATGCTTGTTTTTCTGCCTCAATCAGCCCCTGTTGCCGCCATAATTCTGCTTCCCGCAGTTCCCGGTTTATACTTTCTTTGAGCCTTGCTAAATTTGCTTTCGGAACTACATCCCTTGCACCAGCTTTTAGTGCCCGTATCACTCTTTCTACGCCGTTTTCTGAGGATACTACAATTACCGGCAAATCTAACGCAGCTGTCCTTAACACTTGTAATGCTTGGGAATAAGTCAACTGCTGGCTGTCTTCATCAGCAATTACAATATCCCAGCTTTTTTGCCGCAAAGCTACTTGTAAAGCTGTGAGGGTTTCTACTCGCTTACTATACAGTTGATAACTACCTTGTAATTGCCTAATCAGCCCCTCAGCATCATGTTCCGAGTCTTGCAACAGCAATACCCGTAGCGGTTGATGCACAGTTGTCTCCTCGATTGCGATTACCATTGTTAAGTTTTCAATAAGGATGGGAAGCAATAAAATGTAACACAACCAGGTTAAACAAGATTAATAGACACATATGATGTGCATTTTGCCCAAAAATTATGTGATTTCACGGTACAACCATAGACTAATTTTATAAATTCTTGTTTATTATTTAGCAAATAAACCTCATACTCTAATGTATTCAAACATACATCTTACTACCATTAAACAAAATTTCAGTATTTCTATGCGAAATGAATAGTTTTACTTGATCTCATCGAGGGAAGCTGAAACTAAACCAAATTTTTATTAACATTTATCTGACGTGAAATAACAGCCAAAATAGCTGTTAGTAGCAGTTACCCTGGATAAACAAATTAAATAAAGGGCATTAACCCTGAAATTACGCTATTTTCTCCGCAATCGCTGACTCACCCTTTCCATAAAACTATTTAGCTCTGGTAATTTCATCAACCTAGCAACTAAAGCAAAAATACTGATACCCACTAGTCCTGATATACACAACTGTAATAGCTGTATCAGTAAACCTTCTGTACCTAAAAGCATCTGACCACCTCGGAGAGTAGCAAAACTGACTACACCAGCCACAAAACTACCAGCAGTTAACCCGATAATAGGCAGACTCCATTCTAGCAAAGGTAAACCATTTAACCTGCGATTAAGTATAAATACTAGCATAAATATCGAACTGATATTGACTCCTACCGTGGACAGCACCAAACCAGGGGCGCCAAAAGGTTTGATGAAAATCCAATCTAATAAACCATTGAGGAAGATATTAAATACACTGATGCGAAAAGGAGTCTCCCCATCCCCTAGAGCGTAAAACACCCGGACAAGGATATCGCGCCCTAAATAAGCAAACATCCCAATCCCAGAAGCTACGAGGATAGAAGCCACCAAATCCGAGTCACCTTCCCGGAAAGCACCCCGCTCGTACACAATCCGGACAATTGGCTCAGCTAGCGCCGCCATCAGCGCTCCCATTGGTAGCATGGTAAGGGCGGTGAGTATGAGTCCCTGACGGATGCGTAATTTTAGCTCCTGCCAGTTATGGGGGTCAGTCAACCGGGAAAATACTGGCAGCAATGGTAGCAAAATAATATTAGAAATAATCCCTAAAGGGGTTTGTACCAAAATATTAGAATAGCGCAAGCCAGCCGCAGCCGAGGGAATAAACGAAGCAAAAAACATATCTGTGTAGAGATTAATTTGCAACATCCCTGACGAAAAGGTAGCAGGTGCCATGATTTTCAGGACATCACTCACCCCTGGCTGCTTAAAATCAAATCGCAGACGAAAAGTACCCAGACCAGCTTTTGCTTGAGCAATTTGTTGAATCAACCATTGTAGTATCGCTCCAGCCAGAGTCCCCCCTGCTAACACCATTCCCCCTAATAATGCATAGTCGGGACTGCTAATTTTATTACCTAGATTCAGCGCCAGAATACCCAGTCCAAGAATCAAAATTACGCTGGAAAATAGAGGACTGAGGGAAAGTAACCAATATTGATTAGCCGTATTGAGAGTGCCAAAACCGATACCAATCAGTCCTGCTAGGATGGCAATTGGTGCCATGATTCGCAACTGTTGGATAGCATTAGCTTCAACTAAAGCTCCATCGGGACGGATTTCTAAACCCGGTGCTAACAGGTCAATAAAATTAGGAGCAAAGATAATTAAAACGACCATTACCAACAGCAGCAAACCACCTACAAGAGTAGTAATGGTTTCCACCAAAGGAGCAGCTTCTTGTTGCTTACGCTTTGCTAAGACACTAACTATAGCGCTATGGAACGGACCATTAACCCCCCCTAAGAGGATTAGCATGAAGCTAGGGATAATGTAAGCAAAATTATAGGCTTCAGCGACTGCTCCCGCACCAAAAGCAGCAGCAATTGCTTGTTCTCTGACCAGTCCAAAGACTTTACTAATTAAAGTAGCGGCAGCAACAATTCCCGCAATACTAACCAGACTTCGAGATGGCTTTCGTGGTTGTAACACTTATGAGAAAGATAAAGACCTTGCAATCAATATTTAATCCTACCAAAAAACCCGTTGAGAGCCTCCGCGCTTTTAGCCGGAGGGTGAAAACGGTGAGAGAGGATTTATCCTCTAGTATCCTATAGACTTGGTAGGATATGGTACTATCCTAATATGGCAAATCTAACACTGACACTAAAGCTTCCTTTTTATCGGCTCAACCAGTCCAAGGCAGTTGAGTTTGAGAGATTAACCTCTATCAATACTCAAGTCGCAAACGACTTGTTACAAGTCGAGATTAAGGAACGAAAAAAGTTAACTAGTGCGGCGTTCCGTCATATTGAAATTGGTTCAATGTGGATTAACCAGACAATCAGAAACGCCAACGCCAGAACTAAGGTAAAACGCTTTAAGCGAATGTGGCTTGAGGTTAATAACCAAGGTTTTGAAGTTATCAAGTCAGGAGATTTGTACACAGTTTCCTTTAGCCTTTATCGAGGTAAGAAAGGAAGAATACCTCTTTCTATTCACCACGCCTCGCATACCGAAGTTTTAGATAAGATTATTTCTGGAGAAGCTAAGTTAGGCTCTCTAAAATTGTGTAAGTCTAAAAAAGGTATTTGGTATGCACTTATATCTGTGTCGATGGAAGTTCCCGATATAGGTAAAGTTAAAGGATGGATTGGAGTAGATAGAGGTCAGAACAATATTGCTGTTGCTGTACTTCCTAATGGTTTTGGCAAGTTTTGGAAAGGTGGACGAGTTAAAGGACTCAGAAGACAGTTCCAACGTACTCGCCGCCAGTTACAACAAGCTAAGCAACTTAAGGAAGTAAAGCGATTAGAGCAACGTGAAAGACGTATTATGACCCATATTAACCATGTCATTTCAAAAGAATTAGTACAGTTGGCGTCTGATTTTGGCATGGGATTACGGTTTGAAGATTTATCTGGTTGCCGTCAGACAATGAAGCAAAAAAAGAAAACAAAATCTGACGCTGCCAATAACCGTGACAGATGGGCATTTTATCAGCTTGAAGCGTTCACAAGGTACAAAGCGATTCGTGCGGGTGTGCCTGTTGAATCTGTACCAGCACCGTATACC
>JAYKJH010000075.1:0-4918 GCA_035285345.1 Nostocaceae cyanobacterium
AGGAAATAGTCAATTTCCCCCACCAAAAACGGATAACCTAAAGTCCCCCGCGAACACATCACCCCATCGGCACCCGTTTCTTCTAAACACCGTACCGCTGCTTCCACCGAGAAAATATCCCCATTCGCAATTACCGGGATATCCAGCACTTCCTTAACCTTCCCTATCCATTCCCAGCGAGCATTGCCATTGTATCCTTGGGCACGGGTGCGTCCATGAACGGTAATCATTTGTGCCCCCGCATCCTGCATTTGACGAGCGAAATCAAGTATCGTAATTTCCTCATCATCCCAACCTATACGTGTTTTTACTGTCACAGGCACATCAACAGCATTGACCACTTCCCGCACAATAGCTGCCGCCACTTGCGGCTGTCGTAGCAGAGAGGAACCACCACCATTTTTAGTAATCTTATTTACCGGACACCCCATATTAATATCCACCGTATCAGCCCCTTCCTGCACTGCTTTCACTGCCGCATCTGCGAGAAAATCAGGACGACAATCAAACAATTGGATACTAATCGGACGCTCGTTCGGATCTACCTCCATGATTTTCGGCAGTTGTTTCACATAATGCAAGCTGCTAGCATGAACCATTTCCGTATACATCATTGATTCTGGTGCATAGCGCCGTACCAACCGCCGAAACACCAAATCAGTCACTCCCGATAATGGGGACTGTAAAACGCGGCTTTTAACCTCCACTGAGCCGATTTTGAGCGGTGTAGCGAGTCGAGCTTGAAGGGTAGGAGATAGGGAAAGCATAGAAGTAATGAACGGTACGTCAGTAGAGACAAGAATTTTCGCGTTTAACTCTTTCTTCTATATCTGCTATGAGTGCTACAAGTTCTTGTACAGGTAGCTGGAAAATCATGGCTTTGATTTCTTCGACCGTTGAATTTAACGTCATAATCTTAATTTCAGCACAAGGAAAATTTATTGGTGTATGAGACGCCCATATTAGTTGATTGTTACATGGCTAAAGGAGCAAAGCCTACCTTAGTCATTACCCATGCCCAATGCCCCATGCCCAATGCCCCATGCCCCATGCCCCATTCCCACTGTACGTTAAATACCACCAACCAGATACGGTTCACACCAACGCCCGAATTGCTAAATTTTCATACATTAAACACAGTGAAAGCAAACAAAAGTTGAGCCTCTTAAAACCTAACCGTCCTTTAAGGTTCGGAAAACCACCCTTCAGGTCGGCTGGTTTGGGCTTCAGTATAGATATCAGCACTATGCCAAACAACAGGTATTTATGCTGAACTGGCTGCTTGCTTAAACCAGTTGCTGCAATTTTAAGTCCTGTTATAGTCCCATTCATTTGTAGTTATTACGACGGAGCCAGAACCCCACATGGCAAAAGTAGTTGGAATTGACTTAGGAACCACTAACTCTTGTGTAGCAGTTATGGAAGGTGGTAAACCCACCGTAATCGCTAACGCTGAAGGTTTTCGCACCACTCCTTCAGTAGTAGCGTTTGCCAAAAATGGCGATCGCTTGGTTGGTCAAATAGCCAAGCGTCAAGCAGTAATGAATCCGGAGAATACTTTCTACTCGGTAAAACGCTTTATAGGACGGCGTTACGATGAAATTACCAATGAAGCTACCGAAGTTGCTTACAAAGTGTTGCGCGATGGTAGCGGTAATGTCAAATTAGACTGTCCCGGTGCTGGTAAGCAATTTGCACCGGAGGAAATATCTGCTCAAGTTCTGCGTAAACTGGTAGAAGATGCCAGCAAGTACCTAGGCGAAACCGTTACCCAAGCAGTAATCACCGTACCTGCTTACTTCAACGACTCCCAGCGCCAAGCGACCAAAGACGCTGGTAAGATTGCTGGTATTGAAGTAATGCGGATTATCAACGAGCCTACCGCTGCTTCTCTAGCCTACGGTTTTGATAAGAAGAGCAACGAAACTATTCTAGTATTTGACCTTGGTGGTGGTACCTTCGACGTATCCATCCTGGAAGTAGGTGATGGGGTGTTTGAAGTATTAGCTACCTCCGGTGACACCCACCTAGGTGGTGACGACTTCGACAAGAAAATCGTTGACTTCCTAGCAGAAAAGTTCAAGAAAGACGAAGGTATTGACCTCCGCAAAGACAGACAAGCACTACAACGGCTCACCGAAGCTGCGGAAAAAGCCAAAATTGAACTGTCTAGCGTTACCCAAGCGGAAATCAACCTACCGTTTATCACCGCTACTCAGGATGGTCCCAAGCACCTCGATATCACCCTGACTCGCGCTCAATTTGAAGAACTCTGCTCTGACTTGATTGACCGCTGTCGCATCCCCGTAGAAAACGCCCTGCGTGATGCTAAGCTCAGTAAGGAAAGCATTGATGAAGTAGTTTTGGTCGGTGGTTCTACCCGGATTCCCGCCGTACAAGAGATCGTCAAACGGACTTTGGGTAAAGACCCCAACCAAAGCGTTAACCCCGACGAAGTAGTAGCAGTTGGTGCAGCTATTCAAGCTGGTGTACTGGCTGGTGATGTTACAGGTATCTTGTTGCTAGACGTAACACCGCTGTCTCTGGGTGTAGAAACCCTCGGTGGTGTGATGACCAAGATTATTCCACGCAACACCACTATCCCCACCAAGAAGTCCGAGGTATTCTCTACTGCTGTTGACGGACAAAGCAATGTAGAAATACACGTCCTCCAAGGTGAGCGGGAAATGGCTAACGATAACAAGAGCCTTGGTACCTTCCGTCTGGATGGTATTCCTTCCGCACCCCGTGGTGTACCCCAAATCGAAGTTATCTTCGACATTGACGCTAACGGTATCCTGAACGTCACCGCTAAGGATAAAGGTACTGGTAAGGAACAATCCATCAGCATCACTGGTGCTTCTACCTTGGATAAATCCGACGTTGACCGGATGGTCAAAGAAGCCGAATCCCACGCATCAGAAGATAAAGAGCGTCGCGAACGCATTGACCGCAAAAACCAAGCTGACTCCTTGGCTTACCAAGCTGAAAAGCAACTGCAAGAATTGGGTGATAAAGTCCCCGCTGCAGATAAAACCAAAGTCGAAGGTTTGGTCAAAGACCTGCGGGAAGCCATCAGCAAGGAAGACGACGAGCAAATCAAGACATTGATGCCAGAATTACAACAAGCTCTGTTCGCCGTTGGTAGTAATATCTATCAACAAGCTGGTGGTGGTGCATCTGCTGGTCCTTCCGATTCCAGCACCGATAGCGCTTCCTCCGCTGGTGGTGACGATGTTATTGACGCTGACTTCACTGAAAGCAAATAATGGCTAGTAGTTCAGGTCAGTATTAACAAGGTTCCCCATCTCAGGTTACACCTGAATGGGGTTTTTTTTTGTGTCACTGGCTTGAGCCACTCAAATCAGCCGAGCCATTTTATAGCGGTTCTCAGTTGAGTGAGGTACAGATTAAATCAGTAAAGTTCTTGTGGGGTGGGCATCCGGCCCGCCCTCTTATACTGCACCTGAACGGGAACCGCTATACCTATTCCCAATGACCTATTCCCAATGACCTATTTCTTTTCTTTCTCTAAATCTGTTTATTTATCTCCACGGGCTTAACTTTTATACCATTTTACTTTAGGTATGATACAAATATCTTACCTAGGGCGGGGAAACCCCGCCCCTACAGCAAATATTGTATATCACTATTTTCGTGAAATGATGTCACATCATAATAAAATAATTCCCTTGCTATTTCACAATTTCTTTACAAATAGATGGTTAGAAGTAAAATATAAAACCCAAAGATAAAGATGTTGACTTGGTTTCATCTTCCACTTTCTGTATGAATATTGAATCAAGAAAAACAAACCTCATTGTTGATGCTAAAAATTAGTTTTTAAGTTTTATTTATTACCTATTTTATTAATTACTTTGTATTTAATTTAACGCTGAACTTGAAATAAATAACTGTTACTGTTGTCTCTAAATAGCTGGAAGTTTTATTTGTTATTAATTTGGTGGAATAGTAGAAAATTTTACATAAATTATTTCCTGAAAATAAATGTAACTTTTACTACTTCGCATAATCTTTAACTGCACTTGTTTTATTATCAGTAATTATTCGGATTTTTGAGCAATAACCTTCAAGTACATTGATATGTTGATTACCAAAAAAATTAATCTTCATTAGAAGTTCACATATTTTTTCGACTTGAACAATTTGGGATATGGACAATTCTTAGCTGACAGCATAAAACAGAAATAATACTCCTCTCCGCCGGCATATTATTAACTAGCAAAAACAAAGCCTAGTTATAGGAGCATTCATCATCGGGCATCTACATCGGGAATCTACTGCTGTAGTTTCTTCATTTGTTCATCTATAAAACGGTAAATTTCTATACTTGAATAGGATTCTGTTTGCCAAATAAATTCACATGATATCTGAATAAAATTCAGAATCTAACTTCTGCTGCCTAAAAAAACACTAACCATTTTTGGCAAAGCAGAAGTCAATTTGGTGTGAACAATTGATGAACAAAGTTGTTGTTTCGTTCCCTATTGTGCCTCAGAGCTAGATTGAAGTACCTATCAAGCTTTAGATGAATTTTTCCTGTCACATCTAATGCGAAGTACCACTTTTCATACTACGGAGGCTACTAAATTGCATCTACCTCAAGTTATAACTCCGGAATCAGAGTCGCTAGAAGTTACATCTCACCTCCAAGATGATTATCAAAGACCTGAGTGCATTCATCAGTTAATTGAATCCCAGATAAAACGTAGCTCACACAAAGTCGCGATCGCTTTTGAGAACAGTTACATGACTTACGGAGAACTGAATCAGCGAGCAAATCAACTAGCACACTACCTACAGACATTGCAGGTAGGTCCAGAAGTGCTGGTGGGAATTTGCATGGAGCGTTCTCTGGAAATGGCGATCGCACTGTTGGGTATTCTCAAAGCTGGTG
>JAYKJH010000076.1:0-11176 GCA_035285345.1 Nostocaceae cyanobacterium
ACCGTGTTGTTCGCTCCGCTGTTTTAGCATCTTAAAAGGCAACACCAGATGCGCCATCGAGAGAGTAAACTAGGACTTACGCACTCGGTACGAAAAAACAATACTTTGAGATTGCTTCCTTACGTCGCTGCGGACGGAAATACATAACCTGTGCGTAAGTTCTGTAAACTTTGCAGATTAAACCCGTAAATACGGTGGGGTAGCTGAACTATTGTTTTAATGGATAAGTATCTAATTCTTATTTAAGTCTTTTTTAAGTATTGTTACCGCGCCATGATATTATTTCAGGTGACTGCGAACAGTCAATTAATTTACGCGCTTGCTGAGTTGCCAGTTCCGTGAACTCGTCAGACGAATCGTTTGCAGCCACACGGGAAACGGGAGAACAATCTCCAACTGATTCTCTACCAAAAGAATCAGGAGGTTCTATGCACGAGTTCTATCAACTCTTTCAGAAGTTGTTGTTAGTAACCCTTGCCCTCACCGGGATTATTTTTATCTCTGTTTGGATTTTTTATTCCCTTAACATTGCTCTAAATTATTTGCTTGGGGCGTGTACAGGTGTGGTTTACTTAAAAATGTTGGCTAAAGACGTTGAACAGCTCAGTAACGAAAGAAAGCGCCTAAGTAAAACTCGGTTTGCCCTGTTTATAGGGTTGATTATAGTGGCAAGTCAATGGCATCAGCTAAAGATTCTGCCCATTTTCTTAGGATTTCTCACTTACAAAGCGACTCTCTTCGTCTATACGGTGCAAACTGCGTTCATTCCTGACTCAAAATAGGTCAGGTAGGCAAAATAATCCTCCAATCCTCGCTTTTTGGGGAAATTTCATTGAATGCAAATGCTTAGTGTCTTAAACGCCTTTAATTCTTTTCCCCTCGCCGAATTGGAAGTAGGTCACCATTTTTATTGGCAACTGGGCAACCTCAAACTCCATGGGCAAGTTTTTTTAGTCTCATGGTTTGTGATTGGGATTTTAGTAGTAGCTTCCCTAGCTGCTACTCGGAACGCCCAAAAAGTTCCCAGTGGCATCCAAAACTTAATGGAATACGCCCTAGAATTTATTCGGGACTTGGCCAAAAACCAGCTGGGTGAGAAAGATTACCGTCCGTGGGTACCATTTATTGGTACTCTGTTCTTATTTATTTTCGTTTCCAATTGGTCTGGTGCTTTAATTCCTTGGAAACTAATCAAATTGCCATCGGGTGAACTGGCTGCGCCAACAAATGACATAAACACGACAGTAGCACTAGCATTGCTGACTTCGTTAGCATATTTTTATGCCGGGTTTAGCAAGAAGGGTTTAGGCTACTTCAAGAAATATATTGAGCCGACCCCTGTTCTGTTACCGATTGCAATTTTGGAAGATTTTACCAAGCCCCTCTCCCTAAGCTTCCGTCTTTTTGGTAACATTCTGGCGGATGAACTAGTGGTAGCAGTGCTAGTTCTATTAGTTCCTCTGTTTGTACCTTTGCCAGTGATGGCTTTGGGCTTATTTACAAGTGCTATTCAAGCCCTGGTTTTTGCCACCCTAGCCGGAGCGTACATTCATGAGGCTCTAGAGGGGCATGGTGGTGAAGAGCATGAGGGGCATTAAAACCCTCTCAGTTGATAGCACAGTTCCCAAGAGCGTATAGCTAGCTTCTTGGCGTCGCAGGGAGCGACTTAGAACAAGCGTGCAGCGTCAGGGACTCTAGTTGAGAACAAACCCCACGGATAAAATCCGCGTGGATATGTTAAATGACTCAACCTGACCAGTCTTAGTCCGAAATCGGACTACTCTCCCTAGTTAAGTTACTTTTGTTAGTTCTTTAGTCTCTGTAAGGAAAATCAACATGGATCCATTGGTTTCTGCTGCTTCAGTTCTAGCTGCTGCTCTAGCAATCGGTTTAGCTGCTATCGGACCTGGTATTGGTCAAGGTAATGCAGCAGGTCAAGCAGTAGAAGGTATTGCCCGTCAACCAGAAGCAGAAGGTAAAATTCGCGGTACTCTGCTGTTAACCTTGGCATTCATGGAATCCCTGACTATTTATGGTCTGGTTATTGCCTTGGTACTGCTGTTTGCTAACCCCTTTTCATAAGGTGTAAGAATTTCGTTAGTCAACAGACGTTCTGGATGGCGTCTGTTGACTAGCTGATGTTGTTTGCTCCTTTGAGTCGTGATGTAAGTTAAACCCTGTTGACTATGGGGTTGCTCAAATTATAAGAAAAATGCTGAAAATCCTTTGGCACCAACCACTGGATCAAAGCTAACCGCAGGATAAATCCTGCCAGAACATTCTCCAAATCCAGTTGTCAGTATAAGACGACATTAAAACCTACCCCGCGAATTGGGTCAAAGTAGACGACCATAACATTGTCAGGCGACCAGAGCGCTTGCTATGTTAAGCAACCTTGGTGAGCCAGTTAACCTTGGTAACAAGGATATTAAGACTGAAAAGTCGAAAAATCTCCTAGCATAAACAGCAGGAGAGTGTCAAGAAAGGTTGGATTTGGGTGCATGATAATTGAACCCACTGCGACCGCCAATCATAGGAGACCAATGTTTGATTTCGATGCTACCTTGCCATTGATGGCATTGCAGTTTCTGTTATTGTCAGCTTTGTTGAATGCTATTTTCTATAAGCCACTGACCAAGGTACTGGACGATCGCGACAACTACATCCGAACGAATCACCTTGAGGCTGGCGAACGCTTAGCTAAAGCTGAACGATTAACCAAAGACTACCAGTTGCAGCTAGCTTCTGCTCGCAAGCAAGCTCAAGAAATTGTGGCAGATGCTCAAGCGGAAGCACAAAAAATTTCAGCAGAAAAAATCGCCCAAGCGCAACAGGAAGCACAAGCCCAAAGAGAACAAGCTGCTAGTGAAATAGAACAGCAAAAGCAGGAAGCTTTACGTTCCTTGTCTGGGCAAGTGGATGCGCTTAGTAGGCAGATTCTCGAAAAACTATTGGGACCAGCTTTAGTTAAATAGAAAGCTATTTTTGAAGCGATCGCAACACTGGTCCCAAAAAGCAAGCTAGGGGGAAATCTTCCCACAGCGCTTAATCAAATTTTCCCAACGGCACTTTTTCCCTTGGGGAAAAATTCACTGTATTAGACAAGGGAGCAGCGCAGTTGTAAATGTCTATCATCGGGACTGTTTTATTACTTGCCACGGAAGCGATGGCAGAAGCAGAATCGGAAGGTGGTTTCGGTCTTAATCTAGACATTCTAGAAACCAATATCATTAACTTGGCGATTCTGGTTGGCATATTATTTTACTTTGGGCGGAAAGTCGTCAGCAACATCCTGAACGAGCGCCGCTCAAATATTGAAATCGCGATTCGGGAAGCAGAAGAACGCGCTCAACTCTCAGCATCTGCTCTCAAGGAGGCGCAGCAAAAGTTGACAGAGAGCTTGGCAGAGGCAGAGCGCATCCGAGAGAGCGCGGCTGCAAGTGCCCAAACAGCTAGGGAAGCCATTTTAGCAAAAGCAGCCGAGGATGTGGAACGCTTGAAACAAACTGCTGCTGGGGATTTAAACACAGAAAGGGAGCGGGCGCTAACACAAGTACGTCAACAAGTAGTGGCGATGGCATTGCAAAACGTCGAAGCGCAACTATCGACCGGGGTAGATGAAGCTGCCCAACAAACATTAATTGACCGTAGCATTGCGCTGTTGGGAGGTTAAACATGAAAAGTAATGTGGCACTTTCAGAAATAGCGCAACCCTACGCTCAGGCGTTAATGTCGGTAGCACAAGCAAACAATTTGACAGAACAGTTTGGCGAGGATTTGCGTTCTTTGCTGTCTTTGTTGAAAGAATCCGCAGATTTGCAGAACTTTATCGCCAATCCCTTCATTAAGCCGGAAACCAAAAAAGGCGTCCTAGGACAAGTACTAGGTGAAGGTGCTAATCCTTACCTGAGAAACTTCATGATGTTGTTGGTTGACAGGCGGCGGATTAATTTGGTGGAGGATATTTGCCAACAATATTTGGCACTCCTGCGCCAACTTAATCAAACCATTTTAGCCGAAGTTACCTCTGCCATCAGCTTGAGTGAAGCGCAGCAAGCAGCAGTTAAGGAAAAAGTCATAGCAATGACCAATGCTCGCCAGGTGGAACTAGAAACCAAAATTGACCCAGACTTAATTGGTGGTGTGATCATTAAAGTCGGTTCTCAGGTAGTAGACGCCAGTATTCGCGGTCAGCTACGGCGTATGTCATTGCGCTTAAGCAGTTGATACAAGTCTTGCACATAGACGTGAGAAATCGCGTCTTGAGTTTTTGAGCGAACCCAAACTAGCCGATAGACCATAAGAAGCAACAACCATGAGCATTAGCATCAGACCCGACGAAATCAGTAGCATTATTCAACAACAAATTGAGCAATACGACCAAGAAGTCAAAGTTGCTAACGTGGGAACAGTCCTGCAAGTAGGTGACGGTATTGCCCGTGTCTATGGCTTGGAAAAAGCTATGGCAGGGGAACTATTAGAATTTGAAGATGGTACTATCGGTATCGCCCTGAACCTGGAAGAAGATAACGTGGGTGCGGTATTGATGGGTGAAGGTCGCGACATCCAAGAAGGTAGCACCGTAACTGCTACAGGGAAAATCGCTCAGGTTCCCGTAGGGGAAGCTTTAATTGGACGAGTTGTGGATGCTCTGGGTCGTCCCATCGATGGTAAAGGCGACCTCAACACCAGCGAAACCCGTTTGATTGAATCGATGGCACCGGGGATTATTGCCCGTCGTTCCGTACACGAACCGATGCAAACGGGTATCACCGCTATCGACTCGATGATTCCCATCGGTCGTGGTCAACGGGAATTAATCATCGGCGACCGTCAAACTGGTAAGACAGCGATCGCTATCGACACCATCATCAACCAAAAAGAAGAAGACGTAGTTTGTGTTTACGTTGCTGTCGGTCAAAAAGCTTCCACAGTAGCTAACGTAGTCCAAACTCTCCAAGAAAAAGGTGCGATGGACTACACCATCGTGGTGGCAGCTAACGCTTCTGACCCCGCTACCCTGCAATACCTAGCTCCCTACTGCGGTGCAGCAATGGCTGAGTACTTCATGTACAAAGGCAAAGCTACTTTGGTAATCTACGACGACCTCTCTAAACAAGCTGCAGCTTACCGTCAAATGTCCCTGCTGCTGCGTCGTCCCCCCGGTCGAGAAGCTTACCCTGGTGACGTATTCTACATCCACTCCCGCTTGTTGGAGCGTGCTGCTAAACTCAGCGATGAGTTGGGTAAAGGTAGCATGACCGCTCTGCCGATCATCGAAACCCAAGCTGGTGACGTATCCGCATACATCCCCACCAACGTAATTTCCATCACCGACGGTCAGATTTTCTTGTCTTCTGACTTGTTTAACTCTGGTGTCCGTCCCGCTGTAAACCCTGGTATCTCCGTATCCCGTGTGGGTTCGGCAGCGCAAACCAAGGCGATGAAGAAAGTAGCAGGTAAAATCAAGTTGGAACTGGCTCAGTTCGACGACCTGCAAGCATTCGCCCAGTTCGCTTCTGACTTGGATAAAGCTACCCAAGACCAACTAGCACGGGGTGTCCGCTTACGTGAACTCCTCAAGCAACCACAAAACTCTCCCCTGTCTGTGTACGAACAAGTAGCTATTCTGTACGCTGGGATTAACGGATACTTGGATGATATCCCTGTTGATAAAGTTGGTAGTTTCACCCAAGGTCTGCGGGAATACTTGAAGACCAGCAAAGCCAACTACGTTCAAGGTGTCCAAGGTAACAAAGTTCTGGGTGATAGCGAAGAAACAGCTTTGAAAGAAGCTATCACCGAGTACAAGCAAACCTTCATGGCAACAGCGTAATCAATTTTGGATTTTGGATGAGTGGATTTTAGATTAATCCAGAATCCAAAATCTAAAATCTAAAATCTAAAATCAGAATATGGCTAATCTCAAAGCAATTCGCGACCGTATTCAGTCGGTCAAAAACACCAGAAAAATTACGGAAGCCATGCGCTTGGTGGCTGCTGCCCGTGTCCGTCGCGCTCAAGAACAGGTAATTGCTACCCGTCCTTTTGCTGACCGATTGGCGCAAGTGCTGTACGGATTACAAGCCCGTCTGCGGTTTGAAGAAGCAAATCTGCCACTGCTCAAGAAACGCGAGGTAAAATCCGTCGGTCTGTTGGTAATTTCAGGCGATCGCGGTCTGTGTGGTGGTTACAATACTAACGTCATTCGGCGTGCAGAAATGCGTGCCAAGGAACTGGCTGCTGACGGTATTGACTACAAGTTTGTTCTGGTAGGACGCAAAGCAATTCAATACTTCCAACGCCGCAACCAGCCGATTGACGCTACCTACACAGGCTTGGAACAAATTCCCACTGCTGCTGAAGCCTCGGAAATTGCTAATGAACTGCTTTCCTTGTTCTTGTCGGAAAGTGTAGACCGGATTGAGTTGGTTTATACCAAGTTCGTTTCCTTGGTGAGTTCCCGTCCCGTGGTTCAAACTCTGCTCCCTCTCGATGCTCAAGGTCTGGAAGCAGCCGATGATGAAGTTTTTCGCCTGACAACTCGCGGCGGACAGTTTGAAGTACAACGGGAGAAAGTCACTAGTACAGTGCGTCCTTTGCCCCGGGATATGATTTTCGAGCAAGATCCAGTCCAAATTCTGGATTCTTTGCTACCTTTGTACTTGACAAATCAGTTGTTGCGAGCGCTGCAAGAGTCTGCTGCTAGCGAATTAGCGGCGCGGATGACGGCAATGAATAACGCTAGCGACAACGCCAGCCAACTGATTAGCAACCTCACCTTGTCTTATAACAAGGCTAGACAAGCCGCAATTACCCAAGAAATTCTTGAGGTTGTCGGCGGTGCCGAAGCGCTGACCTAGGCAAGTGAATTTGCGATTTTAGATTTTGGATTTTGGATTTGAGATTCCATCCAAAATCTAAAATTGCTGTTTGCAGGTTTTAAAACAGCGGACTATAATAAAAATTGAACCACATGGGGCTTTACTGGTTTCGACAGGTTGGCGAAAGCTGCTCTGTGATACAGGTCGAGAGGGAGTCGTCTCTCGTAAATCAAGGCTCAAACAAAAAGTAACTGCGAACAACATCGTAGCATTCACTCGTAAGCCTGCTGTAGTAGCGGCCTAACAACCTCTTATAGGTTCGAGTCTCGGTAGCTTGACTCCGTTAAGGGCTACTGAGCAACCCCAACGGATGCGTTAGTAAGTTTCCTCTGGTTGCTTTCTAGCTAAGATTTAACCAGAGCATCCTACGTTCGGGATAATGAACGATTCCCGCCTTGAGGGTCAGAAAGGCTAAACCTGTGAATGAGCGGGGGGTCAATACCCAGGCTGCACACGGGTTCAACTCCCGTAAGCTCCACTGATATGTTTTTATACATCCACCCAACACTTGTAGAGTACGGTGGATTTTTTAATTTATATTGGGAACTATGGGTAACACAGAAGTAATTGTTGTTTGTCATAATCCCGCTTGTGGTAATAAATTTACCAAACCTCTTGGAGAGTATAATCGCAGCCAAAGATTGGGAAGACCACATTTTTGTTCTAAATCATGCTGGGGGAAGTTTCAAGGAATTATTAATTTTAAAGATAAAGCTAATAAAGATACTTATTATTTACGTGACATCATTAGGAGAGATGATTTTTCACCGTTTAGATTTCATTTGAAAGTAATAAAGAAATCTGTAAATCAGAGAAATAAACACAGTTCGATAACCCTTGCAGATTTAAAGATTTTGTGGGAAAAGCAACAAGGAATTTGTCCCTACACTGGATGGAATTTAATTCTCTTACCCTGCACAACTGATTATGAAAGCACTCCGTTAACCACAAACAGAGCAAGTGTAGATAGGATAGATTCCGCGAAAGGCTATACTCCAGATAATATTCAATTTGTAGCGGTAATTGCGAACTTTGCGAAAAATGCTTTTACTGAAAAAGAATTAATTGAATTTTGTCATAGTGTGACATATCAATCTAATTTATCTGACAAACACTCTAGCGCTAACTCTGAGCTAGGTAACACTACCCATTTTCACTTTGGGCAAGAGGGAAGTAGGATAAAGGAGGTTTTTCTTGGAGGGAATAGAAACACTTTACCGAATCTTTAAAATCCTTATAACATAGGTAATATCTGGGATTAGGGTTATGTGTAAGCAGAATCCGCAATTTTCACCAGGATAATTAGCCTAATATAGTTTAGGCTTAAAAAGCATAATATTGAATTGGCATATTTAGCAAAGTATGCCATTTTTACTTTGGAGATTTTATAATAATTTTCTCTGATTATGAAGCAAGAAACTAACAATATTAAGTTTCCTTTCTGGCAGTATCTCAATCAGCCTTTGTTTACTTCTAAAAAACTTTATCTTCATCCCCGTCGCTTTGCTTATTTTTATAGAATAGAACATCTAAAACGTTGCTGGGAAAAACAATCCGATGCGAAAGGTTCGTCTCAAAGTTAAACATCTATTAATTTCGGATAGTTCGCGTGCTGCTATGTTTGCGAACACCGAGCCACATAGCACTCCTCTTTAATATTGTGATGGTTTGTTTAATATCCAAGCAAGTTGCGTGATTAAAATCACTGCTACATAACTTTTCAGACAACCTCTGAGGGCTATGTTCTCTAGATTACACACGACTGATGGCTGATAAAAAAACTGCACCTTATCACTAGCTATTTCAGATTTGCCAGATAGATAATTGGAGATAGCAACTCCAAACAGTCAGTCATCATGAGTCATCGCGCACTGCTGTTAGTGAACCGTCACTCCCGTCAAGGACAACAGCGTTTGCCCCAAGCAATTCGCTGTCTGGAAGAACTCGGCTTTGAGTTAATCGAGGAATCCACAGACCATCCCAACAATCTGCCGGATATCATCCGTTGCTACCAACATCAAGTTGACTTGGTGATTGTGGGGGGTGGGGATGGCACCTTGAATTTAGTGGTAGATGCGTTGGTAGAAACCCAATTACCTTTAGGAGTTTTACCTCTAGGAACTGCCAATGACTTAGCACGAACTTTGGGAATTCCCACTTCTTTACCAGAAGCTTGCAACATTATTGCTAACGGACAAATCCGAAACATAGACTTGGGGTGGGTCAATGGCAAGCACTTTTTTAACGTTGCTAGTTTGGGACTGAGTGTAAAAATCACCCAGAGCTTAACTAAAGAAAATAAACGCCGTTGGGGAGTCTTGGCATATGCCGCTACCGCATTGCAGGTAATTTGGCAATCACGACCTTTTAAAGCGGAAATTCGCATACATGGGAAAAAGATTCCCGTCAAAACAGTACAAATTGCCGTAGGTAACGGACGCTACTACGGAGGAGGTATGGCAGTGGTTCACGATGCCACCATCGATGACCAAAGGTTGGATTTATACAGTTTGGAAATCAAGCACTGGTGGGAAATTATTGCCCTATTACCAGCGATGCGCCAAGGGCGACACATCAATTGGCGGGGTGTACGCGCCTTGCACGGTGAAGAAATAGAGGTGTATACTCGCAAACCCAGACCTATTAATACAGATGGTGAAATTACTACTTACACTCCAGCTCGCTTCTGTGTGATTCCTCAAGCTTTAGCTGTAATGGTGCCCGTGGACTGGGGATAGGGACAGGGTCCAGGAAAGGGTCAAAGGGGAACTAATGACTAATGACTAATGACTAATAACTAAACACTGGGTGCATTGCCGAATTTTTGGGTACTGCTGTTGAACCACTTAACTAAGCTGTCGACTTGGCAAATCTAAATTGTCTATCTAAACACAAATGCATCTTAGATTTTCTCAAGATATTAAATCCTTATTACAAAAGTTAGCCGAACATCCTCTCTCGTTAGAAGATATTCTGGCTGAAACTTCAGAACGAGGTTTCAGTTTGGTAATAGTCTTATTAGTTTTGCCATTTTTATTTCCCATACCGCCTGGTTTAACAGGTCCTTTTGGTGGTGCTTGCTTGCTCTTGTCAGCACAGATGGCTTTGGGTAGGCGTTCTCCTTGGCTACCACAAAAAATTGCTAGATATAAATTCCCCCAGTGGTTTGCTGTGCAACTGTTAAAAAACCTGCGTCGAGTAACCAAGATATTAGAAAAAATCACCCGTCCCCGGCTTTTACGTATAGCTGAAAGTCATTATATTTGGCGTTTTAACGGCTTGTGTATTTCTTGGTTAGCACTATTACTGATTTCACCAGTGCCGTTCACTAATCCGATTCCTACTGTCGGGATTTTATTATTAGCAGTTGCTACGTTAGAATCTGATGGTTTGCTGATGTGTGTCAGCTACGTTATCACTCTTTTGATTACTTTGTTATTTGGATTTATTGGTTATGCTATTTGGTTAGCTCCTAGCTTGCTACCTTGGGTTTGAAACAAGTATGAGTCGCGATCGCTTCGCTACTACCCTCTGGGTAGATCGCAGATAATTCAAAATTCCAAATTCAAATCTATGATTACTGCTAACTTTTTTATAATTTTTTATAATGATTTTCTGTTATTTTATAAACTTTTTGTATTTACCATTTGTAAATTAACGCAAGCTTCTGCAATATTTGCCAAATTACTAGTAATTTTTATCAATTATTAACGTAATAATAGGGCTTTGATGGTGTAGTATTAAATTGTTAAAGTCTGTAGCGATGTATAACAAAAATCAAATTTGTGCTGTGAAAGCTAGTAATTGCGTTGCTGATTATTGTTTACATATACTACAAATCCCGGTATTTTACCCATTCTTATATACAAATTACTTAATTAGATATATGCCTACATTGCTAAGTGTAAAGTGAAAAAATTGGATATTGACAAAAATAATGGGATAGAATTCCCATCCACGCATGAGCGAATTTTTGGGCTTCGGACGAATTGACCCGCAACAAATTCAATCCTAGGGATTGACAGGGCAGGAGGTCGGTGAGGAATCGCCATTTTTAATCTTGAGAGAATCTATAAAATCTTCGATTACATGAGTCATGGTTTTATCGTTTTGAGTTGAGTATAAGCGCAGCTTGGTTAATCTGCGTTCAGATATCCTTAAATTCATTGCCCTATTTGTCATACAAGTTTGTGCAGGGATTTGAATGCGGCTATAAACATAAAGGCGCGTGGGACGCACGCCCTTAAAGCTCAATTAATGTCTTCATTGAAGAGTCATTGAGAAGCCCACAC
>JAYKJH010000077.1:0-27402 GCA_035285345.1 Nostocaceae cyanobacterium
GGGGTTACTTGGACCATCGACGTAATACACCCATTGGTATTCAGGTACTGTGGCAAGGCTGGTTAAAATTGCACGAACTCTGTGAGGGTTGGCAGCTTGCTAGAGAGACTTAACGGGAAAACTCAGAATTAGACAATCATTATAACCATTTAGAATTTCCCCTGATTGATGCTTTCTCTCAAAAACTGACAGAGAAGGATACTCCAGATAAAATTATCGTACTTCTTACTGACCAAACAGAAGTATTTGATAATCAAACAAGGAGGTCAAAAAAATGTCCCTACTGGCAAGATACTTGTACACTTCAACCGATATTAGAGAAACATCTCAAAGAAAAGTTTCCCCACGCTCAACAAGATTATTCATATTGTCTCAAACCACAATCTGGTGATAACGGTTTAGATGACTGGGATAGAACACTGCAATTAGTTAAACAAACCCTATCTACGTTACCAGTTAACAAAGAAGATACCGTCTATGTCAGTCATCAAGCAGGAACTCCCGCGATTTCTTCCGCTGTTCAGTTTATCAGTCTAGCTAAATTTGGTAAACAAGTTAAATTTGTAGTCAGCAATGAATACCATAAATCCACTAATCTAATTCCCAGTCCCAAATATCTCTGGGAAATCAAGCTGCAAGAAGTAACCGCTTTATTAGAACGTTATGATTATGATGGAGTTCAGGATATTTTAAAATCTTTAATTCCTAACTGGGATACAACATCTGACTCCCAAATTAAGGAAATACGCGATTTACTAGAAATTGCCATCAATTGGAATCTAGCTGATTTTGATAAATTTAAAACCTTGGTGGAAAAAAGAGGTGAACCCGAAAAAAATCGCGTCAATACCTGGTGGTGGACTGGTTATGAAGCTGGTTATTTAGCAGTAGTCCGTCTGGAGCAAGGTAACATAGTTGAGGCTATGTTTCACAGCTTTCGTGCGGTAGAGGGGTTACTTCGCAAGTGGGTAGACAAAACTTACCCGCCGCAACAAGGTAAAGAAAAAAAAGTTGAGCTTATTTGTAATGGCACAACAAAGACATTTAATCGTTATGGCAAAGGACTTTATGATTGCCTTGATAAACATTACTATAATCAACATAACCGTAATATAGATGCTATTCAAAATGAGGATATCTGGAAGTTTGGCAATGTTACTTTCAACAAGAGAAATGATTTATTTCATCAGTTATTAGGTATGCAAGAGGTACAAATTTTTCAGGATTGGGATACCCAAAATCAAGAAGCTTGGAAAGCAAGAGTATTAGGTTGTTTGAATTTTGTGTCAGGAGAAAGTTTTAAATCTTTGAAAGAAACCAGCCTTATGTACCAGGTACACGAGGAATTGAGAAACGCGATCGCAACCTATCAACCCACTCCCTAACCCCACTAAAAAGCCCCGAAGTCGCAACCTACACCCCCTCGACTTCCCCTGCAGTTTCTCCATCTCCCTGCTCAAACTTAACTTTGTTGTATATATCTGCAATGGAAATTTGAAACGACACCGAACCCAGCGCGATCGCATCATCCGAGTCATTATATTCACAAAACGACCAGCGCTTATTATCCGTCTTATAAAAGTGTTCGATATACACCCTGCTTTGGTCAACTAACAAGTATTCCCCAAAGCTGGGAATCGAGCGGTATCCTTCAAACTCTTTACTGCGATCGTATCCCTTAGTTGAAGCCGACAACACCTCAATAATCACCGTCGGATTAGTAATCGTATCCGTGCGGTTATTATAATACTCCGGTTCTCCAACCACTACCATCACATCAGGATAGGTATAGATGCGGTTGTTGGGTATCCACAACCGCACATCACTCATAAACACTCGATATTCGAGTTTTTTAAAGGCAAAATTTAGTTCAGCATAAAAATTGCCAGCTATCTGATTATGATTAGTAGAGCCACCAGCCATAGGAAATATTTCACCATCAATATATTCACTTTTGTAGTCAGCAGCCTCCTCTAGCGCTAGATATTCTTCGGTCGAGTAGTATCGTTGTTCAGTAACTTGCATGATTCTATGGGATAGCATTTTACCGATATTTACGCTTACTGTAGCGCTTTTGCGTAAGGTTTACCGATATCTTGCACCATTCGAGTGGAACCGTAGGCTGGGCACTGCTGATTAGACGCTCAAATCCCTATTTTACGTTGTGAGGCAGTGCCCACCCTACAAAATTCTGTAGGTTGGTTTAAGCGGAGCGCAACCCAACCTACATTGAAGACTGATGAACCTAGGAAATCTAACTTTACTGAGATTATTCAGGTAATTATTACACAAATATCCAAAATAAAAACCCGTCTTTTTCTCAATATAAATACTTAAAAGGCGGGTTTTTGGTAGCTTTTAATTCATTTCAATGAGTTTCCCCAGCGAGTGGGGACTAAAAGTCAGCCTAATTTTACCTATAATAGTCAAAATGTTTCCATTCAATGAGTTTCCCCAGCGAGTGGGGACATAATATTTTCTTCACGCAAAATCGAGACTGAGCGCGTGTTTCCATTCAATGAGTTTCCCCAGCGAGTGGGGACCAGACAACACCATAGCCTTTGGTGCGTTAGAGGCTGTTTCCATTCAATGAGTTTCCCCAGCGAGTGGGGACTTCGATTGGTTGGCTAGGCACTATGGTCTTTATAAAGTTCGTTTCCATTCAATGAGTTTCCCCAGCGAGTGGGGACCCCTCTATTTTAAACCCTTAACCCATAAAGCTTCCAGACCCGAATTGCGAAGCACACCGATTTTGGGTAGCCAACAGAATAAATTCTCGGCACTAAAAAACCTCAAACCCTTACGGGGTAAGCGGCCGAGGCACTCAACGAAAGAATCAGAGTTTCGGGGATTTTTCATCTGCTTCGCAAACTGTAGATTTCATTTAATTCCGCCAGTTGCTGAGCAATCTTAAGTAACATTGAAGATTCTACCCATTAACAGGATTTCCCGGTTAGTTCTATAATACTTAACAATAATTAATATCCTTTAACATCTGTTTTTATTTACTTATATGTCTGATAAGCAATCAGATATGGGGAATACTCCATCAAAACAAGCGAAAAACCTCTTTGTAGTCGGGATTGGAGCATCCGCTGGCGGATTGCGTGCCTTGGAAGAATTCTTTGAAAATCTACCCATAGATAGTGGCGCTGCGTTTGTGGTGATTCAACACTTGTCACCAGACTTTAAAAGCTTGATGAAAGAACTGCTGGAAAGGCGAACGCGGATGGCGATTTATCGGGTGACAGATGGTATGGTACTAGAAGCCAATTCCATTTATCTGATTCCACCGGGTAAGAATTTGGTGTTGGAAAATTGCCAGTTGCGCTTGCTAGAGCAAGAGGAGCGAAACCGCCACGGACTGAACTTTCCCATCGATATTTTTCTGGAGTCTTTGGCGAAAAACTATGCAGAACGAGCCATTGGGGTAATTCTGTCTGGGACGGGTAGTGACGGGACAAACGGCTTACGTGGTATTAATGAAGCTGGGGGTTTTGCAATGGTACAAGACCCAGCTACCGCAGAATTTGACGGAATGCCACGAACTGCGATCGCCACTGGAGTAGTAGATCAAGTATTATCACCCCAAAACCTGGCGCAAGTGATTTACCAATTGGTGCGATCGCCTATTGAAGAGCAGCAAGTCAGCCGAAATCAAGTACAATCATTTGATTCCTATAAACTCCAGCGAGTCGCTAGTATCCTCGCGAAACACGAGCAAATAGATTTTTCCCACTACAAAACCAGCACCCTATCCCGTCGCATCCATCGTCGCTGCTTAATATGCGGTTGTAATAGCCTAGAAGAATATATCCGGTTACTGGAAATCTCCACAGAAGAAAGAATAACTCTGCGTCACGACTTACTAATTAGCGTTACCCAGTTTTTCCGCGACCCAGAAGCTTGGAGATTTTTAGAGAATCACGTTATCCCCCAAATGATAGAGCAAGCCAAACCAGCGGAAGAGATGCGCTTCTGGGTAACAGCTTGTGCTACCGGGGAAGAAGCTTATTCCCTTGCTATCCTCTTAGATGAAGCGATGGAAAAATTGGATAAGCAAGTCAGGATAAAAATCTTTGCTACCGATATTGATAAAGAAGCCCTAGAAAAGGCAACCCAAGGGATTTACGCCGAAACCATAGTCAATGATATGACACCGGAACGATTGCAGAGATATTTTATCCCCAAGGAGCAATCCTACCAGGTTGTCCGCAAGTTGCGCGAGAAGTTACTATTTGCACCCCACGACCTGACCAAAGATGCGGGTTTTACCCGGATGAATATGATTAGCTGTCGTAATGTGCTGATTTATATGCAACCGGAGTTACAACACCAGGTGTTGCGGAACTTGCATTTCTCTTTAGCAGGGCAAGGGATAGTATTCTTAGGAGAAGCAGAGACCCTGGGAATTCTTGAAGAAGAGTTTAAACCCCTCAACAAAAAAGGTAAAATCTACCAGAAACGACGGGATGTTCGCCTGCCGTTACCAACCAAGGGAGTAGAAAAGATTTCCCGCAAATTGCTACCACAATCCAAACCCAAAGAAACCATTGAATCCCGCCTCGAACCCATGCTTAATGAGGCGTTTAGCACTTTTTTAGGGGAGCAAAACGCCACTTGCTTACTAGTGGATAGAGATTATCAACTCTTCCATATCTTTAATCATTCCGTAGAAGTACTGAGATTTTCCACCGGCAGAACCAGCAGAGATGTCACCAAACTAGTTGTTACCAACTTACAGTTACCCCTCAGTACTGCTTTACATCGAGCGCAGCGGGAACGGCGTCTAGTTGCTTACAGCGGCATTAAACTGGATGATACAGACCAGAGTCGTAGGGTCAGCCTGAAAGTCAGCTATCACGAAACCAACAAATTGGCGGGTGATTTCTTTATGGTCATCGTACAAGAGGATACGCGACCTCAGCAACTGGATGGCGAACCCTTTGAGGCAAATACAGAAGCATCCCAACGGATAATGGAGTTGGAATACGAACTTCAGCAAACGCGGGAAAATCTGCAAGCGGTGATTGAGGAGCTAGAAACCACCAACGAAGAACAACAAGCGACCAACGAAGAACTCACCGCTTCCAACGAGGAACTGCAAAGTACTAACGAAGAACTACATTCAGTGAATGAGGAACTTTACACCGTTAACTCTGAGTATCAATCCAAAATTGAAGAACTCATCGAACTCAACAATGATATCGACAACTTACTCCGCAGTACAGATATTGGGGTTGTCTTCCTGGACAGAGAACTGAAAATCCGCAAATTTACCCCAGCAGCAATGGTAGCAATTAATTTAGTTGCCGCCGATATTGGTCGTCCCCTAGAACATATTACCCACAACCTGAATTGTGAGGATTTGTTGGGAATTTTGCGAGAAGTAATTGATAGCAAACACTCCTTGGAGCAAGAAGTCAAAATTGCCAAAAGTGGCTTCAATTTGTTGATGCGGGTTAACCCCTATTTACAAGAAGATGGACGACTGGATGGTGTGGTGTTAACCTTTGTCGATATTGACGAAATTAAGCAAGTACAACAACAATTACTAGCAGCAGAAGCAGCCCTCAGACGAGCCAATGAAGACCTTGAAAAACGAGTTGTGGAACGCACCGCTGAATTAGCCCAAGCCAAAGAATCCGCCGAGGCAGCAAATCAAGCTAAAAGTGCTTTTATTGCCCATATTAGCCATGAATTAAGAACACCCTTAAATGCGATTTTAGGGTTCACTCAAATTCTCCAGCGTCACCCCAATCTTGCTAGCCACGAACAACTTCAAGGAATTGGGATTATTCACAAATCTGGACAACATTTGCTGACGCTAATTAACGACATTCTCTACCTCGCGAAAATTGAAGCCGGGAAAATGGAGTTGGAGTTGAGCGAATTTCATTTACCTTCATTTCTAGATAACTTACTTGCCATAGTCAGAATTCCAGCCGAACAAAAAGGAATTGACTTAAATTACCAAGCTCTTTCAGAATTACCAACCGCTGTGCGTTGCGATGAAACTAGATTGCGACAAGTGTTATTAAACTTGCTCAGCAACGCCATTAAATTTACCCAGAGCGGTACAGTATCTTTTCATGTCGGCTATGTCGAGGAATTTGTCCCAGTCAAAAAGCAAAATTCAACCCGCAAACCCACAGAAAAATCTCACCCCGGAAATCGCAAAATTCGCTTTCAAATCACAGACACAGGGATTGGGATTCCCGCTGAAAAATTCAGCGATATATTTTTACCTTTCCATCAATTAAATTACCATCAATCCCCTCAAGAAGGAACAGGACTTGGTTTAACCATTAGTCAAAATATTGTCCGAGAAATGGGTGGGGAAATTCAGCTAAATAGTATCCTCGATAAAGGGAGCGTGTTTTGGTTTGATTTAGAATTACCAGAAGCCTCTACCTGGAATCAGATAAACCCCACAGAAAAAGACCACCAGATTATAGGTTATAAGGGTAAAAAACGACAAATTATCGTAGTAGATGACCTAGAAAATAATCGGGCATTTCTGGTTAATTTACTCCAGTCTTTAGACTTTGACATTCTCCAAGCTAGCAATGGTCAGGAAGCTTTAGAACAAGCTTTAGAACATCAGCCTGACTTAATTTTACTCGATTGGATCATGCCCCAGATGGATGGCTTGGAAGTTACTAGAAGACTGCGCCAGATATCTGAGTGCCAAAATGCGATAATAGTTGCAACTTCCGCTAGTACCCTTCCCGAATACCAATCTTTGTGCTTGGAAGCTGGTTGTAATGCTTTCCTCCCCAAACCAGTGCGTTTTGAGCAATTATTAGAGATGCTACAGGCGCATTTACACTTAGAATGGATTTATCAGGAAGCTGATTCCCCAACCGCTTCTGAGCATCAGACAGCAGAATCTACATCTAGTGGTATTTCTCAGTCCATTGTTGCACCAGACGCTGAAGAATTAACTCGCTTATCTGAGCTAGCAATGCAAGGTGACATCAGAGGGATTTTAGAGGGAGCATCTCGCTTAGAAGAGTTAGATGTACAGTTTATACCTTTTGCTAGGGAACTGCGTCAACTTGGCGAAACTCTTCAGGTTAACCAACTTCAACAATTTATTAGGAGCTACATTACACCACAGGTATGATCAAAACAAAGGCAAAGGAGGCAGAGCCTCCCAACCCTCGTTACCAGACTGGAGCCTGGTAACGAGAAATTAGGGCTGCTGCGTCCTGATGACTGGATAGAAGTGCAAGATGTCCGATAAATCGGACAGTCGCTATTAGGGTTTACAACCCTATACGGTTATTGATAATGATCCTCGCTAGATGTTAATTTTTATTAATAAAATCTAAAAATAATCTTAAATAATTTATATTTTCTTATAAATTAGAGTAGCAAAGAAAACTTCTAGCAGCTGTATCAATACATGAACAATGAAATCTGAAACTGCTGACTCCGAAACTATTTTGATTGTGGACGATCATCCCAGTAATTTGCAGGTTTTGTTCACTTGTTTGGAGAAAGCAGGTTTCAGAGTTTTAGCGGTGCAAAATGGCGAAAATGCGCTACAAATTGCTGAATCTTTACTGCCTGATTTGATTTTATTAGATATATTAATGCCTGGTATTGATGGTTTTGAAGTTTGTCGGCTTCTGAAAACTAAAGCACCTACACAAAATATTCCCGTCATTTTTCTCACGGCTCTTTCAGAAACTATCAATAAAGTCAGAGGATTTGAATTGGGAGGGGTTGATTATGTCACTAAACCGATTGAACACCGAGAACTTTTAGCGCGGATTCAAACTCATTTAACTCTCAAAAAAATTCGCCAGCGTCTGAAAGTGAGAAATTCTGAATTGCAACAAGAAATTAACGCTCGCAAGCAATTTGAACGTCAATTAAGAAAGCAGAAATTACAGTTGCAACAAGCGGTTAATTTTGAAGGTTTAGTCCGGCGGATTACGGAAAAAATTCGTGATAGTTTAGATGAAAATCAAATTTTGCAAACAGTGACGGAAGAATTAGCGACAGTTTTGCATACTAATAGCTGTCAAATAGAACTTTATGACTGTTCTCAAACAATAGCTACTATTGTTTATGAGTACACTGATATCTTCCCAAAATGTCAGGGTACAAGCAGAAAGATTGCTGATTTTTATCAGTTATATCAACAGTTATTCCAACAAATTCCCATGCAATTTGCAGATAGAAGTCCAGAACCTAGTCCCCGGGAACTGCAATGCACAAAATTGGTTTGTCCAATCTTTGAAAATCATGGTATTCAAGGGATTATTGGTAATCTATGGTTGCTCAGACCAAAAGAAGAAATATTTGCCGAATTTGAGGTGCAATTAGTACAGCAGGTAGCGAGTCAATGTGCGATCGCAATTCGTCAGGCTAGACTTTACGAAGCTTCTCAACAGCAGGTGAAAGAGCTAGAAAAACTCAATCGGATTAAAGATGATTTCCTTAAGACGATATCCCATGAACTGCGTTCTCCCATGAGTAGTATGCAGCTGGCTGTCCAGACTTTAGAAAAGCTACTTAAAGTAGAAGAACAAAATCAAAAATCACCGACATTTACGAGAGTATTAAATATTTTTTATCAAGCCTCTATGCGCCATAACAGATTAGTTGATGATTTACTAACTCTCTGTTATTTGGATGCTAAAGCTGAAGCTCTCACATCAGAATTAATTAATTTACAAATCTGGATTCCGGAAATTGTCCAACCTTTTTTAGAACGCGCTCAAAATCAACAACAGCAGTTAACTCTTGATTTACCCACCGAATTACCACTATTGAATTCAGATATTTCCACTTTAGAGCGCATCTTGATTGAACTATTGACTAATGCTTGTAAATACACCCCAGCGGGAGAAATAATCACTGTCAAAGCTAGAGCAACTGAAGAGATAGTGGAACTGAGCGTCATTAATTCTGGGGTAGAAATTCCTCCAGAAGAACAGCAGCAGATTTTCGAGCAGTTTTACCGGATCCCTAATAACGACCCTTGGCAGTACGGCGGCACTGGATTAGGGTTAACATTGGTGAAGAAAATGGTAGAGGTTTTAGGTGCATCAATTGCGGTAAAAAGTCAACCGGGTCAAACCTCATTTACAGTAAAATTACTACATTATAAATATAAATAACTACTATCAGGTCACAGTTAAAAGTTGCATGGATGGTGAAGCTCTCCTGTGTCAAGATAATTTAGAGAAACTAGACAAAGGATAGACCCCAGCAATGGCAGAAGAAACCAATCAACAACCCGCTGCTGCACCCAAAGCTGATAAACCGGCCGCTAAACCCAAGAAAGAAAAAGCCCCAGCGCTTGAAGATAAACCGTTTGAGGAGTTTATCCAGCAAGATTACATACCTGCTCTGCAAAAAGCCCTGGAAGCTCAAGGTGCTAAAGACCTATCCTTGAATTTTGCCAAGCAAAAGGTTCCCATTAAGGGGTTTGAGGAAATTGGTGACTGCTGGCAAATCCTAGGCAGTTTGCAGAAAGGTCAGCGCCAGTTTAACCTGTATTTCCCTGATGAAAATATTCAAGGGAAAAAAGCATTTTCCTGCAATGAAGGTCCCAAACCCAGCACTTTAGAATCATTCTTAATAGATGAGCGTAAAATTACCCTCGATTTGCTGGTATTTGGTGTCACCCAGCGCTTGAACGGTCAAAAGTGGCTGGCTTTGAATTAGGGACTCTTGACTGGGGACAAGGAAGGGACAAGGAAGGGACAAGGGAGATAGAGTATTCATTACCCAATGCCCAATGCCCCATGCCCAATGCCCAATGCCCAATGCCCCATTCCCTATAACTCATTGAAATGATAAGTTACGGCGCCGGAGATGGGGTCGTTGTCAATTCTGATGTAGCCTGATTTAAGCATGTCTTTGAGGACGGCTTCTACTTCACTAAAGCTGGCTCCTGTGAGCATTACTCCTTGGGTGACGGTGAGTTTTCCACCCTTAGCTTCGGCAGCTTTCAGTAGCTGCATCATCAGTTTTTCTTGGGGTGAGTGGTAAACTTGGGATGCGATCGCTTGTTGGTTGTACGGTATCCCCAAGGGAGATAAACCTTGTCTGGCTCGCAATTTCAGGTCGTGTTCTTCTACCATACTGGGGACGAGGAACAAGTCCACAAATTGTCCCAAACCAAATACTCCCCAAGTCATGCACCACAGTAGACCTGTGACAATTTTACCATTGTATAAACGGTGCAGTCCGCCTAAACCTAACAACCAGACTGCCCAGAGAAGATAAGAATTACTGAGACGGTTGGGATTAATATTATTGCTTTGAGTCATGTTGCTTTCCACTGCCTGAGATTCGCCCTTGTTATGATTGATGGTTTTGCCCTAGAGTGTTGTTTCCCCTCAGTCGAGGCTGCGATAAATTACTGGTATCTTCAATTTCCCTGCAAATAATAGTTAGTTTGTCAATCCTAAGATAACTAAATTTAGAGAAGAGTTTGGGGTGTTGTTGCCAGAATAAAACAGGTGCGTTAAACAGTACTTCACCTGAAAGGACGATTTTGCTACTAGACAAAAACAACAATTTAGAGTAAAGATATTCCCGACAAAATCCGAAAAAATTGATGAATTGTTGCAACTCTTAACGTTTTGACTATCTTTTGGACGCCAGAGGATTGGTAGACTGAATTTCATACACAAATGCCATATTCCCGTCTCTCAGTTTACAGAGACACAATTCCCGCCCCTACCGAGAGCCTGTCTCTTGGCTAACTGAGGCAATCAAACATAAAAAAACTGACAAGAGCAAGCAACACATGGTAGATTCCCTCAAGAAACCCGGCTTTGAAGAGATGCGACCGGGGGTAAAAGTTCCCTCCAAGGAAACCCTGCTGACTCCCCGGTTCTACACCACCGACTTTGATGAAATGGAGCGGATGGACATCTCGGTTAACGAAGCCGAGTTAAGAGCCATCCTGGAAGAGTTCCGCGCTGACTATAACCGCCATCACTTTGTGCGGGATGGGGAATTTGAACAATCCTGGGATCACATTGATGGGGAAACTCGTCGTCTATTTGTGGAGTTTCTAGAGCGTTCTTGTACGGCGGAGTTTTCGGGATTTTTGCTGTACAAAGAACTTGGACGTCGCTTGAAGGACAAAAGTCCGCTGCTCGCTGAGTGCTTTAACCTGATGTCACGGGATGAAGCTAGACATGCTGGATTCTTGAATAAAGCAATGTCTGATTTCAATCTCCAGCTAGATTTGGGATTTTTGACAAAGAGCCGCAATTACACCTTCTTCAAGCCGAAGTTTATCTTCTACGCTACCTACCTGTCGGAGAAGATTGGTTACTGGCGTTATATCACCATTTATCGTCACCTGGAAGCACACCCCGAAGACAGAATTTATCCGATTTTCCGCTGGTTTGAAAATTGGTGTCAGGATGAAAACCGTCACGGCGATTTCTTTGATGCGATTATGAAGTCCCAGCCCCAAATGTTAAATGACTGGAAGGCTAAGCTGTGGTGTCGGTTCTTCTTGTTGTCGGTGTTTGCGACCATGTTCCTCAACGATATCCAGCGCAAGGATTTCTATGCGTCGATTGGGTTGGATGCTCGTGAGTATGACATCTATGTGATTGAAAAAACTAATGAAACTGCGGGACGGGTGTTCCCCGTAATGCTGGATGTGAACAATCCGGAGTTTTATCAGCGGTTGGATGTGTGTGTCAAGAACAACGAAAAATTGACGGCGATCGCTAACTCCAATACTCCCAAATTCCTGCAGTTTTTCCAAAAGCTACCGCTATACATTTCCAATGGTTGGCAGTTCCTGGGGTTGTACTTGATGAAACCTATTGAGTCACCAGCGGCTGAGGTTACTGTCCGCTAATTTGCAACGGTTTTGCGGTAGAGACACGCTAATCCCGTGTCTTGTAGGTGGTTCTGCTTCTGGCAGAGCCATTTTTTTTAACCGCCAAGGACGCTAAGGAAGCCAAGAGTGAGAAAGAGAAAACAGAGGTTTTTTGTTTTTGGGGTTGGGTTAGGGGTTTGTTGGTTGTTGGGTATTGTACCTGGTTGGTGTAATGAGTTGGATCTACCTCCGGAGGTAATTGAAAATAGTCCGGTGTTGCAGCGTTGGCGCCGTCGAGTGCCGAATGTGTTGCAGGAGATTCAGAATAAACCCAGTTTTCCGACTCGCTTGCGTGGTGGGTATTCTCAGTTTAGCTCAACGGCAGGGGTGAATCTGGGTGTGGAGGATGTGTTTATTGAGGGGACGCAGTTAACTGTTAGCGGTGAGTATCAGAGGGCTTTTAATGGTCAATGGGAGGGTTATGGTGGAGATTTGCGTTATTATCTACGTCCTTTAGGTAGTTATGTTAATGTTGCACCAGTGGTGGGTTATCGGCATTTGCAAACGAATCGCTACTCTACAGATGGGGTGAATTTGGGTGCTAGGCTGTTATTGGTGTTGTCTCGTGGAGGTGGCGCAGATATCTCTTTGACTCAGAGTTGGGTTTCGCCGGGTACGGATGAAGAGGTGGGTTTGACGACGCTTTCTTTTAGTTATGCTGTTACTCGTAGTTTGCGTGTATCTACGGATATTAGAAGGCAGAATGCGCCGCAGGATAAAGATAGTCGGGTGGGTGTAGTTTTGGAGTGGATACCATAGTGACTGCGTAGGTTTGTATAGCCGCTAGTCCCTAATAGAAACTTACAATAGTATAAGCCAGAGTTTTTGCTAAATTTATTCAGGTTCTTTTGGTCAACGCTGTGATGAACAGGCTTTTACAAAATATTCGTGCTGCGTTGTCAAAAGACAGGGGTTCCCGTGACACTTCTGCTAGCAATTGGTTGCGAACTGTACTCCTGACTAGTCTGGGGGTGACTGGGTTGGTGCTGGGAATGCGGGAAATGAAATGGTTGCAGCCTCTGGAGTTGAGTGCTTATGACCAAATGTTGCGTCTGCGTCCCCCAGAAACACCAGACCAGCGGATTTTGCTGGTGACGATTACGGAAGAGGATTTGCAGCGTCAGCAAAAGTCAATCCTGCCAGATGAAACATACAATACTTTATTAGCAAAGCTGCAGTCCTATAAACCCCGTGTCATTGGCTTGAATGTTTTTCGTGATTTGCCAGAAGAACCAGGACACAGGGAGTTGCGATCGCGTCTGTTGAGTCAGGACAATATCATTACTCTATGCAGACAAGCGAGTCGAGGCTCAGCAGAAATTCCCCCACCACCGACTGTCCCCATAGAAAGGGTAGGTTTCAGCACTGTTCTACCGGATGAAGATAATGTTATCCGTCGCGGTTTGATATTTGGTTCCTCTCAGCCAGGAAAATGTACAACCCGCTATTCTTTTGCTACCCAACTAGCATTTCATTATTTAGCAAAAGAAAATTTGAAGGCAAAAATGATTGGTGAACAGGAACGAGACTTTCAATTAGGAGAAACAGTATTTTATACGCTAAGAACTGATTCAGGTAGTTATAAACATTTAGATGACAAAGGCTACCAAATCTTGCTAAATTACCATGAACCAGCGAATTTAGCCCAAAAAGTCACGCTGACAGAGGTGCTGACAAATAAGGTAAACCCCGATTTGGTGAAAGACCGTTTGGTGATTATCGGTACTACTGCTCCCAGTGTGGATAAGGGCTTTTTGACGCCCTATAGCGGCGGTCATCTGGAACAGTTAAGAATGCCGGGTATGTTAATTCAAGCACAAATCACCAGTCAGATTATTAATGCAGTCCTGAATGGGCGACCATTAATTTGGTATTTCCCGGAATGGGGGGAAATGCTTTGGGTATGGGGTTGGTCGCTGGTAGGCGGTGTTTTGGCTTGGCAATTCCGGCATCCTTTAGGATTTGCAGTAGTATTAAGTACGAATTTAGCTGGATTAGTAGGTATTTGCGCGGGGATGTTTCTGAAAGCGGGGTGGATTCCCGTTGTCCCTCCAGCTATGAGTTTGGTAATTAGTGGCGTCAGTGTCATAGCCTACTCTGGGTATCAAATGCAGCAACAACAGCAAAAAATTATGCTGCAAGTACAACAGCAGCAAGATACTATTGACCAGCTAAGCTTTTTGTTAAAAGAAACTACAGGTATTCAAGACACCCATAGTCATTCTCAGAGTACAGATGAGACTAGCGAAAAAACAACAGGGGATTCCCTTTTGGGAGGACGCTACAAAGTCCTTAAAGGGTTAAGTTCTGGGGGATTTGGATATACTTATTTAGCTGAAGATACTCAGCGTCCTGGTAATCCTGTGTGTGTAGTTAAACACCTAATGCCAGCCCGTAGGGACACTAGATTTTTGACAGTTGCTAGGAGGTTATTTAATACTGAAGCGGAAATTTTAGCAGCATTGGGAAACCACAATCAAATACCAGAATTGCTAGCTTATTTTGAAGAAAATAGAGAATTCTATTTAGTGCAAGAATTTATTGATGGATATCCTTTGAGTGATGAATTATCTCCTGGACACCGAGTAGAAAATGAAGGGAGTGTGATTGAGATGCTGCAAGGAGTTTTAGAAGTTTTGGCATTTGTTCACGAACATCGAGTAATTCATCGCGATATAAAACCTAGCAATATTATTAGAAGAAAAGCAGATAATCGCTTAGTGTTAATTGATTTTGGTGCAGTTAAATTAATCCAACCAGCAAATTCGGAAGAAACGGAATTAGCAACAGTAGCGATTGGTACGCGAGGATATTCACCAGCAGAGCAACTAGCGGGACATCCCCGCTTATGTAGTGATATTTACGCTTTAGGGATGATTGGGATTCAAGGATTAACTGGAATACCGGCTCACGAATTTAAACCAGATACAAATACGGGGAATATAATCTGGCGAAAATGGGCGCAGGTTAGTGAAGATTTGGCGGCTATTTTAGATAAAATGGTACGCTATAACTTTTATGAAAGATATCAAACTGCAGCGGAAGTTTTGCAGGATTTGCAGAAAATTGTGAAAGATTAGACCGAAACTCTCTATTTTCTCGTTCCCTGGTTTAACTAGGAAGTCCCGGAGGTTATACCTCCCTTATTGCAAAATATCAGCCAAAATACTCTCAAATTCTTGCAGACTTATGATGCTTATAATACCATTTCACCAAATTCGCGATACATCAAAATCTAAGTAGGGGTAAGGCATTGCCTTACCCCTACCCACTCGTTGGTATCATGATATAAAGTGAAACAGTATAACAAGAATATTTACTTAATAAACGCCTTGTAATCTTCAATTTTGGAAGCTAATCGTGAACTGAGAAATGGACTCGCATCTTTTAAAGCTTCATAAATTACAATAGCTTCTTCTCGATAGCGAATAATTTTATCTTGTCCCCAATAATGTGGTGGTGCTTGGAGATTGCTAATTCTATCTGCTAACTTTACCATCCATACTTCTGGGGGTTGCTGTTTTATTCTGCTTAAACTATCTGACATTTGGAGGTGTTTGAAAAGAGAATTATCTTTAGTTAATGCCAGTACACCATTAGCTATTGCTTCTCCAAATTCTGTTTTAAGTTGCTCAAAAGTTGTATCAGTATCTTCGATGGTGTCATGTAAAATAGAACATTGAATAGCTAAGTCTCCATCATGTTCTGGTTCGGCATTTAAAGCGGCTATGATTTCCATACTTACAAAGCTTAAATGCATGATATAAGCTATTTCTGTACCTGGAAATTTTTGACCTTGATGTGCTTGGGCTGCAAATTTATAGGCTTTAATATAACTTTCTTGTGACCAGTTATTTGGCATAAGTTGATATTTACTTGTCATCGCTTTCTGAAAAGTCAACTAGCTCGTAAAGGTCGGTCAAAGTAATTTGAAAATTAATTGTCTCTAATGATAAGGCTGCCGATTCACCTTCAATTTCAGCAAAAATCCATTTACTATCGGCAGTTTTCACATACTGCATCACATGATATTGATATTGGTCGATTAAAATGTATTCTTGAAATTCCGGAATAGAGCGATAATATAAAAACTTATCTCCTTGGTCATAATTTTTAGTAGATTTAGATAAAACTTCAGTAATTAACAGCGGGTTCATTACAGTTGTTGTGCTGGTTCCTGTATATACTGGTTGTCCCTGGATGACCATTACATCTGGATAAGTATGCTGACGATATTTGGGTATCCACAAACGCAAGTCAGCCATGTAAACTCGATAATTTTGACCTTTAAGAGTTAATTTTAAAGAAGCAGCTAAATTCAGGGCAATTTGATTATGATTTGTGGTTCCACCCGTCATTGGTACGATTTCTCCATCACGATATTCGCTTCTAAACTCTGCCTTTTCTTCAAGTTCTAAATATTCTTCGGGGGTATAGTGAGATTTTTTTGTTTGTATTTGCATAGATATACAACCTATTGCTGTAGTGATAAGTTTTTTTGTGTGGAAAGGCACTTGGTTTCTATTTTTACCAGTGGGTTCCACCTTAATTTTAGCGATTTATAAAGGTAATGAACCTATTTTTGGCAACGGGTGTAACAGATAACTGTGTCTGGTCGCGAGTTAATCATCAGTTACATTATTCGTTTTTTCATCCGTACTATCCACCACTGACCGGGGGAATTAAAACTACTTCATCACCATCTTGCAGTGGAGTATCTGGTTCGACGAACGTCAAATTAATGGCAAAGCGGGTAACATCCCGCCATTGAGAAAGTTGTGGATGTTCGCTAATCATGCGATCGCGTACTGCAACGACTGGTGTATCTGGCGGAAATTCCAGCACCAGTTCGGGGACTCCATAGACTTCTTGGTAAGCTGCGAATAGCTTAACGGTGACGGTGATGGTAGATGTAGACATAGCGCTAGAGAAAAGAGTGTTGTAAAGCTTGGTAAATCTGGCTTTTAGACAGTTTTTAAGGAATAACTTACTATCCTAACTCTAGCGCTATACTTGTGAGGGGTGGAACCTAGATATTTTGGTTCCCGACCCCCAGAGATTCACCAACTACCACCAGCACCACCACCGTCGCTACTACCACCGCCAAAGCTACCACCACCACTATCACCACCACTGTAGCTGCTACCATAATCACTGCTGCTAGTGTAGCTACTGCTATCGCTAAAACTATCGCTGCTGCGATATTCGACACCCTCACTTTCGACTTTTTGCGTCCGCTGTTTGTTATTAGCGCCGTGGAAGACATTTTTTTGAGGGAGCAAATGCGATCGCTTTGCGGGGGTAATTTTTCCTCTGCGGGGTTTAAAGGCTGCTACACCAATAGCTAGAGCCAATCCAGCCCCACCTAGTAGCCACCAGGGAAGATTATTATCCTCATATTGCTCCACAATAGCAGGGGGTAGAGTTGCGACAGGTTGTGGTTTATTGGGATCTCTTACGGTAGATGTAACTTGAGGGGTTTCTAAGGCGATAACCACAGCTTTTGTACCAGCTAGAGTACCACCATTAAAGTCACCTTGTTTGAATTTTGGCGTAATTTGAGTGTTAATAATATCCCTGACTTTAGCATTAGATAAAATCCCTTGAATACCGGAACCAGTTTCAATTTCTGTGCGACGTTCGCCCTTAGAAATCAAAAACAAGACCCCATTATTCTTATCTGTTTTGCCAATTCCCCAATAATTAAGCAGCTTAGTAGCAAATTCTTTGGGAGTTGATGCTGTAGTTTCTGGTACAGTTACCACAGCAATTTCACTACCGTTTTTGGCTTCTAGTTGAGAAATTATCTGGTTAAGTTGAGTTTCCGTTGCGGGAGTGAGCATTTCCGCCATATCTGTCACCCAACCACCATTAACTTCTCTAGGATTGGGCACTTGTTCTACGGTGACAGCCAAACTGCTAGAGGTAACACTCATCACAGCCAGACTCACCAATCCAGCCCAGATAGTATTTGCAGGGGTAATTCTTAATAAGTTCATGCTTTATTTCCTAGGATAATTATTTGAGGTTGGATTGGGTTTTAAACAGCAGCTTACCATTGACAAACATGCCATTCATCGTGCTACCATCTTCATTTTTCCACTCATAGAAAGCCTGTTCACCCTTAATGGGTGAATTTGGTAAACCAGGGATTTCAAAAGAAAAATCGGATGAAGTTTCACCGGGTTTACCAACAATTTTTTCGACCTCAGCGCGGGTCATACCTGTCTTTACTTGGTCGTATTCTGCTTTTGTGACCGTGGGTTTAATCAGGTTACAAGCGTTGAGAAATAAACCTAACGTGACTAGCAAGAAAACTTTATAGCTAGTTTGACGTAGAGAGATTTTTTTAATCATGATATTCTTCATATTTTTCTAGCCTCTGGGTTGTTGAGTATGTTTTATTGCACCCTGAAAAGGCTCTCTTTGGGAAATTGTTAAGCCCCTTAGATAAAGATATATACAAGATTTATAAGTGGATTTCCAGAAATTATCTGAAAGCTTATGAGATAAATTTTGGTACTAGCGCTCTTTAGACAAAGTGTTTATATTCTGCGCTCCCCGCACAAGCGTTGCGATCGCACGCTGCGTATATTTAGCACTCCAGCCATTATCACGCGCCAATCGGTCGCTGAAAGCTAAACTAGCATTAGGGTAAAGTTCCGCTTGCTGAACATGCATACAATTGCTCCTGGGGTGATGGTGAAAGCGGTGGGAGATTAAATTTAGCTTGTCATCAGCAACTGAAGTCAAAAGGTCAGCTTTCGGTTCAGCTTCTGGCTCAGTTTTGGTAGCAGTGAAACTACCATTGGGTATAAAGGTGCGTCACAATCGAGTAAAGAATTGTGGTAACTGCTGATTATGGGAATCAGAGCATCTGCACGAGGACTAGAAATAGTTGATGGCGCCAGGAAAAAGAAAGGCTGGACGAAAACCATGACAGTGACTTGGTGGCAGAATGCTCTTACCACACAAGCAACCTTGAAGCGGTTTTGGCGCCGAGAAGCGATTCGGGAAGAGAATTTTATTAATATTTGTAAAGCTGTTGGGCTGAATAATTGGCACCAAGTAGCAGATATCAGCGTTCTAGATGAACCAGAAGCACCCCAGATGGCAATTATAGATTGGGGTGAAGCGCCGGATGTTTATGCGTTCTATGGACGCCAAAAAGAGCAAGAAACCCTGAAAAACTGGATTATAACTGAAAATTGCCGTTTGGTGGCACTGTTGGGGATAGGAGGTATTGGTAAAACCGCCTTAACAGCAACGATAACCGACAGCTTTCCTGAGAAATTTCAGTATATCATTTGGCGTTCCCTACGCTATAATTCTGCGCCTGAGAAAATCTTTGTTGATTTAATTCGCTTTCTGGAACAGCAAAATCCAGGTGATGCTATTTTAGCTAAGGAGCAAGAAAGGGGAAATTTATCAGATAATTTAGAGTATTTGCTCTCGCAATTAATGGGTTATTTACACAAACAGCGTTGTTTGTTGGTATTAGATGGATTTGAAACCGTACTTAAAGGTGGAGATTTAGCTGGTAACTACCGTCAAGGATATGAAATTTATGGGGAATTAATTAGACGAGTAGCGCGAGAACGCCATAATAGTTGCTTATTGTTGACTAGCCAAGAAAAACCCAGAGAAATTGCGTTTTTAGAGGGAGAAAATGTCCCGATTCGCTCCTTAGAACTGGCGGGATTACTAGAAGCAGAAGCGCAAGAGATATTTAGGGCAAAGGGTTTAGAAAATGAAAAAATCTGGTTTAAAATTATTCAAATTTACCGCACTAACCCTTTGGTATTGCAAATAATTGCTGCAGCAATCAAAGAATCATTTAATGGTAAGGCAATTGAATTTTTAAAACAGAATACCATCTTTCTGGGTTACATTAGCGATATTCTCGAACAACAATTTGACCGACTGTCAACTTTAGAACAGGAAATTATGTACAGTTTGGCAGTCAAACAGCAGCCTCTTTCTCTGTCGCAATTACGGGAATGTATTGCAGAATCTGTATCAAGCTCAGAAATAATATCTGCTTTAGTCTCCTTGGGTCGGCGGTCATTAATTGAAAAAATACCCGATACTGATGAAATAATTTATACATTACAACCAGTGGTTATGAAGTACGTTAGTCAGCGATTTAGTCAATAGGATAAATAAATTTGGCAGTTTTGCGGAATTGAGACAGGATTTTGTGTTGTTATTCATCTAGCTTCTCTTCCTTTGGGGGAGGGGTTAGGGAGTCAACACAGTGGGGTGGTCTCCTTTCTCATATCTTGTACCACGGGAGGTAGAACAAAAGCGAATCTCGTTCCTAGGTTCAACCAGGGAACGAGAAAGACAAGTAGCGTGGAGAGTCGAGATTTGGTGATGACATCCATAATCAAGAACACCTCCGATAACCAATCAAATTGGCTGCAAACAGAAACTATATTTGAGATGTGAGATGAATGATTGCTATTTTTTGAATACATCATATTCCGCTCATAGTGAAACAATAAACAGCAATTGTGATATATGTCCCTATTGCAGCGAAACCCTGCTGTTGCAAAATCGCTATCGCATTCTTGGATATTTGGGAGGTGGTGGATTTGGTAAGACCTTTGAGGTATTAGACACTCAAAAAAATCAATTAAAAGTTCTCAAGGTTTTGCTTTTATCTCGGTTTGCTGAACCAAATCGTCGAAAGGCTGCACTAGGTTTGTTTGAAAAAGAAGCCAAAGTCTTAAAAAGATTAAGTCAAATGGGATATCGGGGAATTCCCCATGTAGAATCAGATGGATATTTCACTATTAAGTTGGCTGGATGTAGGGAAGTATTACACTGTTTGGTAATGGAAAAAATTGATGGTGTAAATTTAAAGCAATGGATGCATAGTAGAAATAATCGACCTATTAAACTCACACGAGCTAGAACTTGGTTAAAACAATTAGTAGAAATTTTAGACCAAATTCATATTCAAAACTGTATCCATCGCGATATTAAACCAGACAATATTATGATTAGAGATAATAAAGAACTGGTATTAATTGACTTTGGAGCAGTCAAAGAACAACAAGAAACTTATTTACTTCAAGTAGAACAGAGAGAAGGAACGGTAATTGGGACGATAGGTTATGCACCACCTGAGCAAATGGCAGGGAATACAAAACGTCAGTCTGATTTTTTTGCTTTAGCGCGAACTTTTGTTTATTTACTGACTGGTAAACACCCGATAGATTTAGAATACGAACAGGATACTAGGGATAGATTTACTTGGCAAGATAAACTTCCGATTAATGATAAATCATGGGTTGATGGATTACAGAAAATTCTCCGGCGTTCCCTTGTGAATTTACTTGATGACATGATGGAACCTTGTTGGGAAAAACGCCCAAAAGATACCAAAGAAATTTTACGCCGCATCAATAAAATTAGTAATCCTGTGCGAGATGTTGTCACGATTGCGTCTAGCACGGTAGTGGCATTTATCTTGATAATGAGCGGGATTGATTGGTATACAAATGGTCTCAATGGATGTTCGCGAATTTTCCTAAGAAGATTCCCCCAAGGGGACAATATTAGTTGTGGAGAAGAGATTTTAGGATATCAATCTTTACCAGATAAACAAAAGGGTGTAGATGCATTTGTAGCGGGTAATTATCATTTGGCTCTCGACTTGTTTACCAAAGCATGGGAAGCTCAAATAAAGACAGGACAAAAAGACCCAGAAACATTAATTTACTTAAATAATTCTCGTCTAGCTGCCGCTAATATACCTTCCAATACTATCGCTGTTGTCGTACCTCGTAAGGAAGATACTGACAGCTTGAATGTGAGTGCAGAAATACTCCAAGGTGTTGCTCAAGCACAAGATATATATAATCAAAGCATTAATCAAGACCTTAAGAATAATCAGCAGAAAAAACCGGGTTTAAAAGTATTAATTGCTAGTGATGGTAATAACTCTTCATCTGCTCAAAGAGTTGCTACATCTTTAGTGCAAAAACGGGATGTCATGGCAGTTATTGGGCATTTTAACAGTGATGCTACCATCGCCACATTTGATATATATCAAAAGAATAAGTTATTATTCATTACTCCATCGGCGACATCAGAAGCATTATCAAAAAAATGTCAGCAGCCAAAATCTTGCTTTTTTAGGAGAGTAGTACCCAGCGATAGCGCTACAGCTAAAACTCTCGCTAATTATCTGATAAATAAAGCCAATAAAAAGCGAGCATTAGTGTTTTATAATCCCGACAGCAAATATAGTTCTTCTCTGCAAAATGAATTTAGTAAAAAATTTGCTTACCAAAACAGAAAAGTCTTAGATACAACTGAATTAAATAATTTCTTTAATATCGAAACTGCTAACCGAAAAATTCAGAAAAATCAACCAGATGTCTTGGTTTTATTTCCTAATACAGATGGAGTGACACCAGACCAAGCTGTCAAGGTAATTACACGTCATCAGTCTCGCTATTTAATAGTTGGAGGAGATAGTACTGATAGTCGTAAAATCCTGGAATTTATCGATGAAAAAGCTGTAGGCTTTGTAATGGCTGTACCGTGGCATTCCTCAGCTATTCAAAAGTCCAATTTTTTGCAAATTGCTCAACAAAATTATTGGGGAGATAATGCTATTTGGCAAAGTGCATTGAGTTACGATGCAACTCGTGTCTTACTTGCTGCTTTAGAAAAACTCCCTTCTCCTCAACGGGAGCAATTACCCCAAGTCATGGCTGAACCAGATTTTAAAACTACTGGTGCTACAGGTACAATTAGTTTTCAAGCTAATGGTAATCGCAAAGAGGAGAATGTGGTTTTAGTGAAAGTCGTAAGAGATAGTCAGACGGGGAAATTGGTGTTTGAGTCATTAGTTATTGGTCATTAGACATCTTGCATGAGATTGCATTTCATCGGCGTTAATCGGCGTTAATCGGCGGTTAATTATTATCAAGGTAATTGCAAGTTCAATTCTTGGAATAGTTCCGACGACTCCTCTAGTTTCAACGTGCTATCTTTCGCAAGAGTCCCGTTAATTTCTAACTTGTACTCTCCTTTTTGCAAGCGTTCTAAATAATAAACCCCTGCTCCATTGGTAACGGAGAATATTCGCTTTCCATCACTACCAATTGCTTCTACCCTAGCTCCTCCCACTGGGTCGCCTTGAGCATTTGTAACTATTCCGCTCCGGGTGTATGCTCTGACTAGGGGAACTGATATCGGGGTATAACTACCAGCGACAACATCGATAGCAAGAGCATCAGTATTAGTTTGCCAATCTATGGGGAAACCTGCTGGATCGAAATCCAAACGATAGGTTCCGGGAGTCAGACGGACTATAGTACCGTCGCTTTCGGTTTGGGTGGTGAAAAACTTTAAGGGTTTATTGTTAATAATCATCAACAAATCTGGGCGATCGCTATATATTTCTTCACCTTTATCTCGTTTGCTGTTATTATTCTTGTCAAAAAACGGTTGAATCAGCAACCCTCCCTGGGTACGGAAATAGTCGGAACGTCTATCCCCAGGACGAATACCTCCCAAGGTGTTGAAACTGCTCACTAACTCAATCCCAAACCGAGAATCCGAGGAGTTAATCCCCACCCCTTGATAATTTGCTCGTAACAGTATTCCAGGGATAGCAGCGGTTTGTAGCGAAGCGATGATTCCCGAACCTTGGGAACCGAAGCCATAACCTAAACTAGTTTCCCACATCGAGACACCATCAGTTGCGCGTTGTTTGGAACGATAGCGCCAACCGACACTAGTTAAATTATCATTATCCTTAACCGCTTTGCTGGTGTCGTAACCAACGAATAGGGAGTTTCCTGTACTGTAGAAAAGATTATCCCCAGATAAATTGTACGACAGTTGCGATCGCGAACCGACTTCGTTACCATTGCTAGTCAATTCCAATTGCTGCAAACGGTTGTAGGAATTCCAGCGAAAGCGGTCTTTGCTGTCGTAGGTAGCGCTAGTGGAAGTAAACCAATTTCTCCCACCGAATCCCAATCGCAGACCCCCAGAAACCGCTCCATCACGGCTATCGGTACTACCTAATAAAGTAACACCCTTTGCGACTTCCCAATCTACACCAAACCGACTGGAGAAGCGATCGCTATTAAATCTAGCTGTAAACTTATCAGAGGGACGATAGTTGATGTCTGCGTTAATTTCCCCACTAGATTCATCATCTCCAGTCAAAGCTGAAACCGCAACTTGTAATGGGATACCTTGGGGTTGATAGAAAATCTCCCCTAAACCTCTCCAGGAATCCTCATACACTCCCCCGACACCCACAGTTAAATCTTCCGTCACACCCCAACGAGTAGCAACTCCACCGCGAAAATCAGAGAAATTTCCTAGAGGATTAAACTCATCGGAACTTGTCATTTCCCTTCGTACACCACCAGAGACAACTAATGCTGTCCCACCCTTGGGTAATTGTCCGGAAACGGAAGACAAGCTGATGTCGCGTACTTCTGGAGTCTCAGATAATCTTCCTTGGGGGTACAATAAAACGCGATAATTCCCAATAAATGATTGCTTATCTTCTTTGACATTATCAAAGCGATAAATTCCCGACGAATCAACTAAAACTTCCCCGATAACCCTGTCACCAAAACCTTGGACTAACCTCACTAAAGTTCCTGGTTCAGCTTTACCAGAAATTGTTCTTCCTAGTTGGGACGCTGTTAATCGTTGGTTAATGCTAGACTCTCCAAAAAGTTGCACTTGCGGTTTAAATCCCCAGCGTTGAATTGTCGTCACACCCCAGTAATCACCAGTACCTTGGGATGACCAAAACGCAGGTTGAGAACCAATAATATAATCAGCTTTATCTGTTTGACGTTGATATCTCAGTTCACCAATATTCCAAGTTTTTGATTCAAATAATCTTGGTTGATTAGCACGGAGATACCAACTCCCACCAAAAATTGTCCCTACTGCTCGTAACTCTCCCCTGTAGCTAGCAGGAAATTCCCCAGTTTTATCAACATTTGTCCGTTGTTCAATAGCTGTTAAACTTGCTTTTGGTGAATTGACGCGGGGTAAGCCTTCTAATACTACAGGAGTTTCTACTTCACCTATATTGTCCCCAGCTAAATTTAACCAAGGTGGTAATAATTTAATAGCATATTCATTAATATCAAACTCCGCTGGCACACCAAATAGAGTTTGTAAATCTTTGATGGAAAATACCAAACCCAATTCCGGGTCATTGCGAAGATTTCTCTTATCAATGCGCGTCACCAAACCAGGCGATCGCACTTCCAAGATATTCTCATCTACTGGCTTAATATCTAACTTTAACGCCGAAACTACAGCATCATAAGGTATCAGCCAATTTTCAAAATTAATCGCCTTTTCCCCATCTTCCTTACCGCGAATCAATATACTCTTGATAGCATTAAAGTCTTTAATATTTAAACCGACAGGAAAAGTTTGTGGTTCGGCTGATGTTTTATTTTCAGGAGATGTACCGGAAACCGGAGGATTATTGCTATCTGTCCTATCACTTTCTTTATCTAAATTAGGGGAATTTTGTACAAGTTGATTATTCAGAGGTCTCTTCGATGAAGAAGTAGAGAATGCTTCGGTTTTTAATGTTTCCGGTGGTGTAGCGATCGCAGTCTCACCTAACCCCCTCACTCCCCCAGCTAGGGAAGGGGGAACTTTTACCGACTGTCCCTGCTTTAGATTCACAGAGGGATTCATCAATGAGGGTTTGGGAGTCAGATTCGTTGATGCGTTTAACTGTCCCTTATTAGGAGGATTTAATTTAACTGTTCCGTTACTTGAAAAAGCTTCCGATGTCACCCTTTCTGGAAGTGTAGTAGTGGGAGATGATGGAACTACAACTGTCGTTTGAGGTTGTAAATTCACTCCATCGCTAGAGAATTCCGGGGAGAGTTTAAGAGATTCTTCCTGTTTGTTAGATTTATCCGTTGTGGTGCTAGAAAAAGCTTCCGATATTACCGTTTCTGGGAGAGCAGGAGTAACTTTTTCAGAGGAAACTTTTGCCGTATTAGCTATATCATCCTTGGGGTTAGGATTAGGGATAGCAGGAGGAATCACTGGTGGTTCGTCGAGAGCAACAGGGTGAAGCATATTTCCCTAAAAAATATTACAAAATAGTTGAAATTGCTCACCTCAAGTTTTGTCATTTAACACTTGTTTTGTGTGAGTCAATTATTACTGTTGTAATTTACGCAACTCCACCTGTGTATCAGGATAATTTTCTGAATTTATTTACCAGTGTATATTTTCAAATGTAGGGCAAAATTCTCTCGTTCCCAGGTTCAACCTGGGAACGAGTAACGGGAGGTTATACCTCCCATTTATCAAAACCTGGGAACAAGTAAAATGTAGGGTGGACAAAATTTTGCCCACCCTACTAAATTTTCTCGTTCCCAGGTTCAACCTGGGAATGAGAAACGGGAGGTTATACCTCCCATTTATCAAGATGTGAATTATTTACCAGAAGACGCATTCACAGCAGGAATAGCAACATTGACATTAAAAGGAATTGAACGGGAATTAGTACCTTCACCTACAACCAATTCACCAACCAATTGATAGTTACCCGGAGCAATATTTTTATCTTTAATCGAAAAATCTAATAATAAATTGCGCTGGGTTTGAGAAATAATGGCACTAGGATTTACAGTTCCAGTTTGAACGACCCTTTCTCCCTGCTTCATCTGCCAATTTACTGAAGGACGAGCCGATGCTTGTCCAGCATTTCTAATTAATAGCTGAACCTGTCTTGCTTGATTATTAAAGCTAGCATTATCCACACCTAATTTAGGAGAAACATTACCTTTGCGGACATAAACTGTCGTCCCAATTCTGGTTTTAATATTAAATGTATTACCTTGCTGATTAGTGACCTTTTGCTCCTCCAGATTTTCTGTGAACACCACAGCGCGATATTCCCCATCTGGAAGATTCGGAGCTAACCTAGCAATAAACCGTATCCGACGATTCGTGTTAGCTGGTACATTCAATTCCCGTGGTGAGAATTGCAAATAGGGAGTCAAATCATTGGAACTAGAAGGCAGAGTTTCAAACCCTTTATCACTATAGGTGAAAGGTTGGACATACACACGAGCGCGAAATGCTTTATTACCCCTATTGGCAATTTCAATCACACCGTCAGATTGACCGCGATTTGCTTGCAATTCAATCAACATCGGTGATACTTGCACCTGTGCTTGCGCTGCACCACCCAATAGACATACTGTAGATAATGCCAAACTACCCAGACATAAAGCAGCACCCACGAACCGGGAAGGCACAGTTAATTTTTCCGAAATCGGTAACTTTGGCAATCTTTTCATTACTTCTATATGTATTAACTAATAATTTTTGACTACAAATCAATCTCAAAAATATCAATGCAAAATGTAACAAAATGTAGGTTTGGTTGAGGAACGAAACCCAACATTTTTCATGATTTTGTTGGGTTGTGCTACGCTTAACCCAACCTACTAAGGTACAAATTTATCGGCTTAAGAAAGCGTCCATCC
>JAYKJH010000078.1:0-29535 GCA_035285345.1 Nostocaceae cyanobacterium
GTAGTCAGATAAATCAGCGTAGGAAATAGAATCAAAATATGGTGGGTCGGTAATTACTGCGTCTAATGATTCTGATTCAATGGGCATTGACGTTGCTGAACTGCGTTGTAAAATGCCAAATTTTCCAGTTTCTACAGCTTCTTGTCTAATAAATTGCAAAATCCAGTCAAGCGCATTATTTGCATTACCTGAAGCATTCCCCAATGGATTATTTTCTGTAAAATCCCAAACCATTGGTAAAGCTTGACGTGAAAATGTATTTGATGCCATATCTCTGAGATTATCCCATCGGCAAATTGTACTGTTGCGGTCAGCAAGGCGATCGCACATAATACCGAGATAAGTCCCGATCGCCTTCGCTAACTCCTCCTCATATCCCTGCTGCAACATCTCCTGATGCGCTAACCTCACCCACTTGACAAAAGTCATCAGCGACAGCAATTGACGGGATGTGAATAACTTCCCGAAATTATCTAAACCATAAAGATGAGTAAAAAAAGCTCTCGTATCAGCAGAAAAAATTGGTTCTTTGGGAATTGTTAAACCTGTTTCTACACAAAGCTTTTCTAGCCTTAATTTAATCTCTACTTCATCAGGAATATAGTTTTGATATTTGTCGGCTGATAAATAAGTTTTACCTTTTTCTCCAGGAGTAGTGCAAACAATCGCCATTAATTGTTGACCAATATTGTTAGCCTTTCCCTGTTCTTTGACATAATCTTTATTAACAGTAGTTCCACAATGACGACAAGTAGAATTACCGCGAGAACTACCAGCAGCAGGGTCAAAACCTAAGGCTTTTTCTGTCGTAGCTTCCACCACTTCAAACTCAACTTGTTTCGTCTCGTGATTGGGAATAACCTTTAAAGCCACATATTTTTTAGACTTCTTACACAACCAAGTTTGACGCACTAAAGGAACCGCAGCACCACAATTAGGGTTAGGACATTTCACCGTGCGTGTCCATAGGTATGCTACTGGGGTGAGACTTTTAGATTTAGAATTTTTGTTTTTGCATTGGGTTTGAGAAAATAAATCTAGCTGTACACTCTCATTATCATCACCAATACCGCCAAGAAATAAATTTCTTGGCTCATAGCTTAAGTCCGTTGAAACGGACTGAGACAAATTTGATTCATCAGTCGGTTTTAACCGACTTTCGCTATTAGGCAGGGAATTTATTCCCTGACGGTTATCAGCTTGAATGTCAATAGATGGATATAAATCACCAATTTCCTCTCTTACCTTTTCTATTACCCAATTCCCCCATTTCTCCACCTCATCGGCTAATTTTTTCCCGTACTTTTGGGGATAAACTAAAGTGCAAAGTTCAATAATATGAGCCACAGGGTTAAGCTCAACAGCATAGGTTTCACAACCCAAACGCAATGCTTCTAAAGGAATCGCACCCCCACCAGAAAACATATCCAAAACCTTCGGTGGTGGGACTTGATTTAATGGCGTATCTGCTGGTAAATTTAGCCTTTTTCGCTGTGCTTCTAATATCTGTATTTTTGCCTTATTAATAGTAGCTTCCCCTGCTTCCCACTTGCAGAGGTCAATCATCGCTTGACTTAAAGCTGTGCGTTTTTGAGATGTCTCTGGTGCTGCTACTAACGAAGCAAAAACTGCCGCCCTTGCTGCTACTAAAGGTCGTCTTGCCCACCATAAATGTAGCGTAGAAATATGTCCTTTTCTAATCGATTTTTCGCGGGCAGATTCAGCAGATATTTCACGGATGGGGATAAAGTCTTCAATTAAGCGACGGTCATTAGTCATAAGAATTGGAATTTTAGATTGCTTAAATATAATATGTCATGGCGAGAGTCACAAAGCGGAACCAAGCAATCCCAGCCGAATCCGATTGCTGAGTCCTTCGGACACGCTTCGCGAACGTCGTTCCTCCTCGCAATGACATTATCCCCAAATTCGTTGCATATTAAGTACAAATCCAGGTAATACATTTTCTCCAAAAAGAGTTTGAGGTACTTTTAATACTTCCACATCTTGTCCAGGGCGATAAATTTCTACTTCTTGCCTTTTGCGGTTTATCAACCACCCCAAACGACAACCATTTGACCTATATTCATCCATTTTGTCTTGAACTTTTTTTAAATTGTCGGATGGTGACATTATTTCAATCACAAAATCAGGACACAGAGGCAGAAACTTTTCTTTTTGTTCTTTAGTCAAAGCATCCCAACGAGATTTTTCCACCCAGGAAACATCAGGAGAACGGTCTGCACCATTTGGTAAAGTAAATCCTGTTGATGAATCAAAAACTTCACCCAATTGATTTTGTTCATTCCATAATGCTACGTGGAAAATTAAATTAACATTACTTCTGCCTGTTTCTCCTCCCGTAGGTAGCATTATAATTAATTCTCCTTGGGCATTGCGTTCTAATTTTAAATCGGGGTTTTCTACACACAATTGATAAAACTGCTCTCTTGTCAGTTTAATAATAGAATTGAGGTTTAATGTAAGTGCTGTCATAGGAGTATCTCCCGTTTTGGTTCGCTTCCTTTGTTATGAACCTATATCCATTTTGTTCTACACCACACCCTTTTTGTCATTGCAAACGAAGTGAAGCAATCGCAATGACCGGATTGTGGAGTGTCTCGTAATGACTAACTTACGGCACTCCGTTGTAATGCTTCAGCCCCCACAATATACCGCGTCACCTGCTTGATTTCCTTCGCATCTCCCGCCAACACTTTGGCTGGATTTTGTATCATCAATAACTGCGGCTTCTCTGTTTTACACCCCCATACCACATACAGCCAGTAAGAATCCCCTAGCTGCTGTGCTTTTCGCCACTCATTCACCGTTAGGGAAACTTCTTGCTGTAACTGCGCTCGTCCTTTCACCTCAATGCGTCGCACTGGTGCTATTTGTGTCTGAGTATCAACGGGTCCCACACTGCGGATGTCAAAACCGCTACCATCCTGATGTTTACTGACATCCTCCGGTTGCCAACCGCGATCGCGTTCATAGTCCATCACATACTGCATAGCCAAGGCTTCCACCTCTGGGTCATTCTGCATCCCTGGATGTTTGGACACTTCAATGGGTGCAGGATGTACCAAAGCCGTCCCCAAATACGCCACCCGTCCCGGACGAATAATCTGGAGATATTCCAGTTCGCTTTGTTTATGTTTATACCGTTCCTGCAAGTCTCGCACCTTATTCTGGGCGCTATCCCGTGCTACACGGTAAGTTTCATCACCTGCTGCTACCTTGGCGGCTAATTTCATCTGGATGCGTTGGGCTTCTTTAATAGCAGATTCCATCGCCCGTTTTAAGTAATCTTGTCTTATTTGTAACTCCCGTTGCCGTTGTGTTCTTTCTTGGTTCATTAACGGTAGTTGCACCTTCACCTTCAACCAGTTTTCCACTTTTTGTTGTTCGGCAACGGATACTGTAGCGGATGTAGCGGATAACCTATCCGTGGAACTTACAGATAACCTATCCGTTACATCCGTTACCCCATCTGTTGCCATCGTTGCCACTGGGGCTAAATCGTGCAGACAGTCGGGAGAAATTAATGTAAACTTTTCTGGAGATTTTTCCGCAACCGCACATAACCGTGCTTTAAGAACTTTATCCTTACCTTTGCGTCCCATACCCGCCACTTGCACTTCAAAAAAGTGAATGCGGTAAGGTTTTTGGGCATCAGCATCAATAAATACAGCCGACTGATGGGAAATTTGTTCTAATAATTGGGCATCTAAACGTTCAATAATAGCAGCAAATAAAGAATGTCCTGGTGATAGCAAATCTGCATCTTGATGAACGGCTGCTGCTAAATGTTCTTTATAAAATGTCAGTTTAAGATATTCTTTTTCTGGTGTTCCTAACCGCCGCACAGCTTCTAAATTATTCGACCGAAACTCTTCTTTGACATAATTCACCCGCCATAAACCATCCGCACGGCTTTCTAAATTCACCCGCAAATATTCACAAGCACGTTTAAAAAATTCTTCCACATAACGTGGCATTAACCGCTGTTCTTCAGAAATGTAATCTTGAGATTGAGTGCGGCGAATCTGGGATAAATCTACATGGGAAGTCGCCAAAGCCACACCAGTTGCTTGTTCTAAAGCTTCTAAACGTTCGGGGTCAAGTCGTTCAATTTGTTCTAAAACTTCATCTTCGCTTTTCTTAGTATAGGTGGCTTCCCTGACCAATTCCTCAAACCGGATATCATTTAATTGCAATAATTGACCAATCACATCAAACACGCGATCGCCCATTGCATTTCTAATTTCTTCCAACTTAAATAGCAGCTTTTCTAATACCCGACCTTCTACTGTATTCACCGCCACAAAATTAAAAATATACACATCATTTTTTTGACCAATCCGGTGAATTCTCCCCATCCGCTGTTCTAAACGGTTAGGGTTCCAAGGCAGGTCGTAATTAATCATTAGCCGACAGAATTGCAGGTTAATCCCTTCCCCTGCTGCTTCTGTCGCCAGACAAATTTGTTTATTAAATTGAAAATCTTTCTGAGCAGTTTTTCTAGCTAAGACATTCATGCCGCCATGAATTTCGCAAGTACTGTAGCCCCAGCCAGTTAAATTCTTCTTGAGATATTCTAGAGTATCTCTATGTTCTGTAAAAATTAGTAATTTACCTCTGCCATCTTTTAACTCATCAAATTCTGCTCTTTCTAGACATTTTTTCAGTTCATTTAACTTAGTTTCAGTACCAATATCAATTGTTTGCTGCGCTAGCTTGACTAACCTTTCTAATTCTCGTAATTCTTCCCGCAGTTGCTCTAATTGCTCTGCAACAGTAGACTCAATGGCTAATTCCTCTAATTGTTCCTCATCGCAGTCATCACTTTCTACTTCTGAATCAATTGGTTTACCTAAGTTAATTAAACGTTGTTTCTGCTCTTGGGGTGACAGTTCATCTAGTTCTTCTAACAAGTCAGTAAACCGCCGCTGGCGTTTTTTTAACGAACTGAAAATCGCATTCAAACTACTAGCTAACCGCCGTTGCAAAACCGTCCTTGCTAGTGCTACTGCGGCTTGTTTGCGTCCTTTGGTTTTACCTAAATATTTGTTAATATACTTGGTTACTTGGTCATATAAATGCTTTTCTGCGGGAGATAAATCAAAAGGTACGGTGACAGCATACCTTTCCTTAAATAGTTTACTTCCCTGAAAGTCTTTCAATTCTTCCTTAATTCGTCGCAAAAACCAAGGACTATCTTCTAACCGCAATAGTTGCGGATTAATTTCATTGGAAATAAATTGTTCGGGGTCAAGCAACCGTAAAAAGTTATGGAATTGATTCACATCTCCCTGGTGAGGAGTAGCTGTGAGCAGTAAAATTCTTTCGGTAATTTTAGATAATTCTTCTGCTAATTTATAGCGTCCCGTGCGGCGTAAATCATCGCCCTGGGTACGTGCTGAACACTTGTGAGCTTCATCAATAATTACTAAATCCCAATCTATTTGTAGAATCCCAGGAGCAACATCATCGCGTTTAGCAAAATCAATAGAAGCAATACACTGTCTAAATCTTTCCCAAGGATTACCTGCTAGCTGATTCTTGGCTAGATTGGAATTAACAACTTCAAAAGTTTCTGAGAATTTGCTGCGTAATTCATCTTGCCATTGAATTGTTAGCGGTGCTGGTGCGAGAATTAATACGCGGTCAATGGCGTTGCGTAATTTTAATTCTTTTAACAATAACCCCGCCATAATAGTTTTACCTGCACCGGGGTCATCTGCTAACAGGAACCTCAGCCGCACTTGGGGTAATATGCGTTCGTAAACTGCTTCTAGCTGGTGGGGTAGGGGACGCACACCACTGAGACTAACAGCAAAGTGGGGGTCATACGCGAAGGCGGTTTTTATCCGTGCTGACTCGATAAACAGGAAAAACGAATTAGCATCAACCGTCACAACCGACGTTTGCTGTTGTGAGGCCAGAATTTCTGCGAGGTCTGCGTTACTCAAAATGGCTTCGCGCAAGTCACCTTCTTGGGTACGTACCTGTAGCAGTACTGTTTCATCAACAACAGTCACCGACTCAACTGTTACTGCACTAGTAAATTGTCCCTTAATTTGAATCCGTTTTCCTATCAGTTGTTCTTCCATTAACTATCTCGCTGAAACTGCGGGTGTTGCTACTAGGGGAACTTACACATTTTTCCGATAAAAACAAGCCTCAAACCTCTACAGCGCTAGGGAAATACAAAAATGCAGATATATTCAGAAACTAGGCAAAACGATGTTAGAGTCTCTTTATATATCTATTCGAGGGCTTTGTCTGGCTAGGTTGTGCCTAAGTCCCACTATTCCCTATTACCCAATTCTATGACTAATACACAAACTTGGTATATTGTCAAGCGTCCCGCCGGACATTGCGAAATTGTCCCCAGCGCTCAATTAGAAGACAATGGGGACAATCAACTAGAAATTGTAGAAAAATGGGGACCGTTGACATCAAAAGAAGATGCGATCGCTCGTCGGGTAGGCTTGATCCGCGCCGGAAAATGTCAACCGCAATAACTGGGGACGGGGGGATTAGGGACTGGGTAGATAATTAGCAATTACCCATTCCCCATTACCCATTAGCTAATTCACATATTTGCCCGATTGACGCCGCGTTGTTTAGCAATTTCCTGCTTTAAGACTTCTATCCCTTTGGCAAATTGTGGATCTTGTAAAGTACCGACTTTATCACGATTGCGGCTCAAGTCTTGGCGTTGAGCATCGGTGAGATTAATTTCCACATCGGGGTGAATACCAGCCTTATTAATATCGCGACCGCTGGGGGTATGATATCTCGCAATTGTCACTGCTACACCCGAACCATCATCTAAGCCCCGTACTGACTGTACTAACCCTTTACCAAAGGTTTGGGAACCTACCAGAACGCCGCGTTTGTTATCCTGTAGGGCACCTGATACAATCTCGCTGGCACTAGCGGAACCTCCATCCACTAATACTACTAGTGGTCTGTTCGTCAGCGCTCTGCCATTAGCTTCTTCCCGGCTAACTTCACCTTGACGGTCAATAGTGGAGACAATAGTCCCTTTATTAATCCACATCCGGGAAATTTCCACACTCGCTACCAGCAACCCACCTGGGTTAGAACGCAAATCGAGAATATATCCGGCTACTTTTTTCTTCTCTAAATCTTGAATCGCCTGACGCATTTCTTTGGCAGCATTAGCGCTAAACTGGTTCAAGCGAATATAGCCAACGTTTCCGGCGGGACTGTTCACCTGGGAATAGCGTACCGGATGGATTTCAATCCGAGCGCGTTTAATATCAAAATCTTTGCGTTGACCGTTCCGCAGAATAGTAATCTTAACTGATGTCCCCGGTTCACCACGAATCAAGGATACTGCTTGGTTAGTATCCATGCCTTCAGTGGTTTTGCCATTGATATGAGTAATCACATCTTTAGCGAGAATACCAGCCTTAAAGGCGGGTGTATCCTCAATTGGCGAAATAACAGTCAACTTTTTAGTTTTATCATCCTGAGTAATCTGGATACCAATCCCGGTCAATTCCCCGGAAGTATCCACTTGCATACTCTTGAACTCCTCTGGGTCCATAAACCGAGTATATGGATCTTCCAGTCTTTTGAGCATTTCCCGGATGGCTTTATAAGCCTCTTCCTTGCTGCCGTAATTTTTGTTAAGATACTCGCGGCGGACTCCTTGCCAATCTAGCTGATTAAAAGTTCCATCTACGTATTGCCGGTCTATAAGTTGCCAAACTTCATCTACTAATTCTTTAGGACTTTCTTTAAAAAAAGCCTGACCTTGTGAATGAATTCCTAAGCCAGTCACGGCGAGCGTTGTAATTGTGACCGCCGTTGCACCTAGAACAAACCCACTTTTTGAAATAACCATAATGAAAGCTGAGGCGGGGAAAAAATATATAGCAAGTAAGCTCAATGTAGCACAGGCTGTCCGTGTCAGACCGTGAAATATTTGCCTATTTTTTCGCGAATGTGTAATGGGGAATAGGTAATAGGGAATAGGGAATAGGTAATAGGTAATAGGTAATAGGGAATAGGGAACAGGGAATAGGGAATAGGTAATAGGGATGGTCAGACTGGCTTATTCCAATGCCCAATGCCCAATGCCCAATGCCCAATGCCCAATGCCCAATGCCCAATGCCCAATGCCCAATGCCCAATGCCCAATGCCCAATGCCCAATGCCCAATGCCCCATGCCCAATGCCCAATGCCCAATGCCCAATGCCCAATGCCCAATGCCCAATGCCCAATGCCCCATGAACCATTCCCCAAGAATTATGGCTCTACCCAGCGACCATCTGCTTTGATTAGGTTAATCAATTCTGCCACGCCTTGGTCTTCCGGGACTTTTTTGATTTCTTCTCTGCCGCGATATAAAGAAATGTAACCAGGGGTTTTACCAACATAGCCGTAGTCAGCGTCTGCCATTTCTCCGGGTCCATTGACAATACAGCCCATTACTGCTATGTCTAAACCTGTCAGATGTTTGGTGGCTTCCCGGACTTGATGCAGCACCTCTTCTAAATTAAACAGGGTGCGTCCGCACGAAGGACAAGCGACGTATTCCACCATTGTTTTCCGCAAACCAAGGGCTTGCAGAATGCTGTAACAGACAGGAATTTCTTTTTCTGGTGCTTCGGTGAGGGAGACGCGAATTGTATCACCAATCCCATCTGCTAGCAGGGTAGCAAGTCCAGCGGTAGACTTGATGCGTCCATACTCGCCGTCACCAGCTTCTGTTACACCTAGATGCAAGGGGTAATCCATCCCTAACTCATCCATCCGCTTAGCCATCAAGCGATAGGCGGCAATCATTACGGGTACCCGTGATGCTTTCATGGATACTACCAAGTTGCGGAAATTGAGGGATTCACAAATGCGAATGAATTCCAAGGCTGACTCTACCATACCTTCAGGAGTGTCGCCGTAGGTAAACAGCATCCGTTCCGCGAGGGAACCGTGGTTAACCCCAATCCGCATAGCTTTCCCTTGGTCGCGTAGGGAAATTACCAATGGTTCTAAGGTTTCGCGGATTTTTTCGCCAATTTCGTCAAATTCAGCTTTGGTGTATTCGTTTCTCTCAGATTTGGGTTTCTCGAACACGTACAACCCTGGATTAATCCGGACTTTTTCAATATGCTTGGCGACTTCCAGGGCTATTTTCATGCCATTGTGATGTACATCGGCGACAATGGGGACATCCATGTAAGTTTGCCGCAATTTCTGCTTAATGTCCGCCAAAGCCTTGGCATGTGCCATACTGGGTACGGTAACGCGGACGATTTCACAGCCTACCTCGTGGAGGCGACGAATTGCTGCAACGGAACCATCAATATCGAGGGTGTCTTCGTTAATCATCGACTGTACCACCACGGGGTATCCTCCGCCAATGGTGATGTTACCAACTTTTACCGGACGAGTTTTGCGCCGCTTAATCGTTGTGTCAAAGGTGGGTTGAGTGGTGCTGCTGCTAGTAGTGGGGGTAGACAGAGTTTGCATAACCTGTTAAATGGATTTTTGTAGCGAAATCAGATATTCTTTCTTTTTTTCAGAGTGCCATAGTTGGGACATCTTTGGGCAATGAATAAGTTAAGAGATGTCTAACCATACCCCGTCCTTAAGGACGGGGACTAATGGCTATTTTAGGCATAGGTTTTTTTATAGTGTCAGGAATTCTCGGCTATTTGAGGAGACAAAATTAGGACTGACCCACAGACCAGGAATTTCAGTCATTGCGACGTCTGTTGCCATCTCAAAATCATGTTTGTTGGTAGCGATCGCGTAAGTTATAAAAAGTAAGTAAAGATACGTTAAATAAACAGCAAGCTAAGTAGGAATTTATATACCGCTATGTTATCCCTGACTTAATTAACCCAACCAGGGTACTAAGGGATTTTAGGAAACTAAAGGATGAAAAATCACACCATATGGCATACCCTAGCAAAGGTATGTACCTTTGTCATCTGCTCTGTTGGTTTTGCACCCGTTCAAGCAGCCTTAATACCAACCAGTGATGCCATTTTTGGGAATAATTCGATTACACGGGATACCAGTACCGGATTGGAATGGCTGGATCTCACATTTTCTGTAAACCAATCCTATAACTTTGTATCTACACAGTTTGCTTCAGGAGGTGCTTTCGCTGGTTTCCGTCATGCTACAGACAGCGAAGTAGAAACCTTGTTCATAAATGCTGGTATTCCTAATATAAACCGTGCATCAATTGCCAATATCGCACCGGCTATTGGTTTAATCTCACTTGTGGGAGCGACTAGTTTCCAATCTGGTAATCCTGAAGCTATTGGTATCACAGCTACGGTAAGTAGGTTTGGTGGAGGTCTTCGTCGAGCAGGTCTACTAGACTTCTTTTTTTCCAACGGTACTGGTGTTTATGAAGCCAGTACTAATTCACTTTCCTACAGTGAATCTTTTGGGTTTGATACTGTTGGTCATTGGCTGGTGAGAAGGACGCCAGTTACATCAGTACCAGATCCAACCACATCTTATCTGGTTTTGTCTGCTTGTGCTGGTTTTGGTGCTTTAACAGCACGAAAAAAAGGAACCTGAGTTAAGTAAGATATTTCCTAGAGACGTTATGAATCGCGTCTCTAGAGAATGTTGAGTTTTGATGTTCAGTAAAATCCTAAGTTGTTAAAATTTTTATAGAGCCTAGTTAAATAGTAAGGTTTTATGACTACACAATTGCCAATAGCAACGGAAAATACTCCAGTGGTGTTGAAATTTCATCCGGTTATTACTATGACTGATGACCAATTGTTTGATTTTTGTCAGCTAAATCAGGATTTACGCATCGAACGCACAGCCACTGGAGAAATTGTAATTATGTCCCCTACAGGTTCTGAAACTGAGCAAAGTAATTTTGATTTGATAGGACAATTATGGGTATGGACAAAGCAAGATGGGACGGGTGTGGGATTTGGTTCGAGTGGTGGTTTTACATTACCATCGGGTGCGGTGCGTTCCCCAGACGCTGCCTGGATTAAAAAAACAGATTGGTCAGCAATTCCCTTAGAAAAACGCCAAAAGTTCGCTCCTATTTGTCCGGAATTTATAGTGGAATTGCGGTCAGAATCTGATAGTTTAAAGGAGTTGAAAAATAAGATGGAGGAATATATCAATAATGGTACTCGCTTGGGTTGGTTAATTGACCGCGTTCAGGGCAAAGTTTATGTTTACCGTGCTAATTCTGCGGTTGAGGAATTAGACAATCCAGTTACGTTAAGCGGAGAAAATATTTTACCGGGTTTTGTATTAGATTTAAGTGGAATTTGGTAAATCTTGAACCATCCCAAAAAGTTAGGGAAGAATCTTATAATCACAGGGAAAGATTGAGATGCTTAAGTGCGCGATCGCTACCTTGAGCATGACAAATCAAAATTTTTGCCGAATCGATTAATACCCTAGACAAAATTAGCAAAGAAACATCATAGTTTCACTGGATTTAACTACATTCATCCCCGCTTTAGCAAACCTCTCAAAAGCCTTATCAGCCGCTTCTGTATAGTCCACCACACCTGGTACGACCACAGGGGAAGTACAATCTTCTAAAAGATAGATTTTCTTTGCCAAATTGGCGTCAATTAGATTAATCTCTGTCAACAAATCATCAATTGTCCAAGCTACACAATGACTTTTCGCTTGTCCGGCAATAATTACTGTATCAAAGGCTAATAATTGCTGAATTAAATGGGTGTTTTTTTGGGCGATATTTTGGTTATCAAAACTATCCAAAACTTCCGGACGTAGTACAGAATAATTTTCTGTTAAGGGGTTGTTTCCCTTAATTTCAAATTTGGTTTGACTATGACGAGCAATACAATGGAAAAACACGGCTTCTTCCACAGCAGAAACTAAAGCATGACCAATACCTCCTAGCATGGAATGATAAGGCCATATAGTCAGGGGATACTTGCCATTTTCAGTCAATTGTTTCACATAATGTAAGGCGTGTTGTTTGAGTAATTCATAGTCACCACCCGTTATACTATTAGCAATATCTGGGTTAACTTCCCAAGTACCTGATTCAATATCTTCTAGAATAATGTTAGTAGCTGCGGGTGTTGGGTGTTCACCATCAGCGTTTCGCCAAAAAATTGGATGAAAAATTTGCATTGCTGTGTGGGTATCCAGCGTCGGTATAATGTTACTAATTCCCCCTAAATTCCGATAAATAAATTCACACAACCGCACGTTATCTTCCACCGCACCCCTTCCGGTTTTTCCCCCTACAAATAACTCAAATTCCGGGATACAGAAGGTATTTTGCACATCAATTAACAGCAGACAAATCTGCTTTTGGTCTTGGGATGCTGGGGTGATATAATATTGATTAGCCCAGTCTCTTGCTTCTATGGCACGTTGTTGGTAAGGTACACGCCAAACTTCCCCTACTGTTTGGGTATTAAAGAATGTAGGAATAGGTAATTGATTAGTTTTTTGGCTGTTCATCAGGAATTCCTAGTTTATAAAATTATCGACCGTTAAGACTTGCTTGAAAATTCACCACAGATAAACACAGATGCACACAGATAAGTCTTAATTTGTGTTGATTTTTGGTTTCATTTTCCTAACTACTTGTTAACGCAGTATTCCCCGTAATACATCTTCAATCTGTCTATTAGATAGCAATCGGTTATTAGAAAATGAAGATTTATGTTCTTGCTCAATTTCCGTCAACAAATTTCCCAGATTATCTAAAGTTTCTACTAAATAATAAGTTCCAAAATCATCCCCGAGGGCAGAAATATCTGCTTTTTCTGGAAATACTATCAAACCATAGACAGTGATGCGCTGACACCTGTACTTGCGCGTGTAGGTTTCTAGCTTCATGCTAATATTTTTGGTATATTTCACTATCTGGTGATAGGGATTTTCCATCCCCGCGCTTTGAATCGGAATTAACCCTTCACTATTGTGACACACCCATTCGTTATTTTTAGCATCACCTTTTGCTTGAATTTTCCCTAAATAACGCTTAGCTTCGATAACAACTACACAATAGGAATTCAGAATAACTATTAAATCTACAAACTGCGTCGCTTGTCTACCATAGGAAACATCAAAGCTGGGTAATATTCTCCATTTGTCCCATCTTTGATGGCTTCTTGATTTAATATAGGCTTCTACTTGTTTTTCAAAATTATTATCTAATTGTTTTTGGTTAGTGTATTTTTCCAATTCCTCATTGACTTGCGATAGTTTTAATTTATATCTTTGCTTGTCGCGACGTTCCTGTGATAACTGGCTTTCTAGGACACCAATTTGGTTTTGTAATGACTCAAGCTGACGCTGAAAACCGTCAGTTTCTTGTTTATATTCTGCTGTTCTGCTATCTAATTCATTTTGTAATTGTTTGACAACTATTTCTGCTGATTCGGTTTGTAATTGAACTTCTGCTAGCTGACTTTCTAACTGGGAAACTATCTGGATATCGGTTTGTCGCTGGGCTTGAATTTCTATTAGTTGGTTTTCGAGGTGGGTAACAGTCTGAATATCTATTTCTCGCTCGGCTTGAATTTCTTCCAGTTGGCTTTGCAGCTGTCGAAATTGTTGTTTTGTTCTTTCGCGTTGTGCTTGAACTTCTGCTAATCTTGTTTCTAGTTGAGCAACAGTTTTAACGTCAATTTCCCGCTGTTTATGAACTTCTAATAACTGACTCTCTAGTTGATTAAATTGGTCTGTAGCTCTTTCTCGTTGGGTTTGAACTTCTGTTAACTGTCTTTCTAGCTGAGCAACAGTTTGAATATCTATTTCCCGCTGTGCTTGCACTTCTATAAGTTGGTTTTCTAGCAGAGTGAATTGTTCTGTTGCGTTTTCCTTCTCTGCTTGGATTAATGCTAATTGGTTTTGTAGTTCCACAGCTACCTGTTCATCTTGTTCCCTTTCAGCTTGTAATTGTGCTAGCTGTGACTCTAGTTGATTAGCTATTTGTTCATTGTTTTCTCTTTCAGTGTCTACCAGAGATAATTGTTGCTCTAGTTCAGCTACTTTATTTTCACTAATCTCTCTTTGTGCTTGTAATTCTAATAACTGATTGTGCAGATATTCATGTTCTTGATTTTGTTGTTCTATTTCTGTTTTTTGTTGTTCAATCTCTGCATTTAACTGCCGCTTTTCTAATTCAAAATAATAATTTTGTCTCTCTTGCTCACTTAACTGATATTGTAAAATCCTCACTTCTTGTTGTAATTGCTCTTGGCTTTTACGTCTTCTATAAATGACAAATTCTAGCACTATAAAAGTAGCAAAGCTACCAATTAAGAAAAGGGAAGCATTCAATAAATAATGCTTGTGCAAGCCTTTAACACTCCAAGGATTTTTTATCCAAAGTAAAAAATCTTCAGCAAATCTAGGTGGTACAGTACGTATATAGTAAACTCTGGCGATAATTTCTCCCTGATTACTTCTACCAGTTGTCGTGCGTTCTTTAGCATCAGGATTATCATATTTTGATTCGACAAATAGAGGAGGTGGATTCCGCAACAAGTCATAGGGATGGAGCGATAAATCTTCTAACTTAAGTTGGGTTTTCCAACGGCGATTTGAGGTAGATAGATATAATATCTTTTGATTGGGACAAGATTTTTCTGTCGTTTGACAATCTGTCACCACTAACCCAAACAATCCATAATTACTATCCAACGTCCGCTGTAACTCAGGAATGTCTCCTTTTTGCAAGCTATAGGATAATTTCGTAGGTAAGGTATGAGCCAGAATGTTAAAATCGACGGTCTGGGTACGGAACATAGTACCCTGCCAGTAGTTTTGATAGTCTATCCAGTTTGCAAAAGTTGCTGCTGCAAAAGCAGTAGAGGTGATGATAATTAACCTGATAATACTAGCAATGCGATTTCGCACCACAGTTTTCAATTTAAACCTCTCCACCATGCAGATACCTTGATGTAGCCCTAGGAAAATTTTGTCAACAGTGCTACTTTAGCTCAATTGAGAATTTGCGGATATTAGTGTTTTTGTGTGAATTATCTTCAGTATTATTACTGAAGATATTTTCGTGATATGCGCTATGATTCTTCTGAAACTGTACACTTCAGGCAAGTCCAGAGAGCCGCAGTGGTTGTAAAAATTACAACTAAAATTTGGCAGAAGCCAGTAGACAAATTCCATAGAACCTCTCTACTCCCTCAAGTTGAATCGAACAGGTTGATGGCGATTGTGACAGAAACTCGCTTGATAAAATCAACCAAGCTTCTTGATTATCCGCAATTTACGATTGACGAAACACTAGTTATATTTCTATATTAAGTACTTCTACAGTATTTCTGAATTAAAAGCCAACTCTTAGTCATAAATTGACCCCAGAGTAAAAATGCCTAGGCTGATTCCAGGATAACTCTTGATAGCGGTGTGGATCTGAATGCGGTACAAAGTTTGTGGGAATTGACATCCACTAAGAGGAAAAATTCTGCGAACAGCAAGCAATCAAAAACAAAGCGATCGCTTGCTGTTGTTTCCACGAGTGCGATAGCTTCGCCGCCATCTAGCAAATTTCTATGCAATACTTTGAGATTAGCTGTCCTTTTCTAGCTCCTCACCATCAGATGTAGGAGTTTGTGCTATAAATTCTTTAGCAGCATCTAAGAGATACTCCGCATAGGTACGAGCAACAACAGATAACTGTTTACCTGCTGGATGCACCATGTACCAATTGCGTTTAATCGGGAAATGCTCGACATCTAAAACCGTCAGTTCAGTGTTAGAAACCTCTGGCATTAAGGTATGACGAGATAGGACAGAAATTCCTAACCCACCAGCAATAGCCTGCTTAATTGCCTCATTACTCCCCAGTTCCAGTTTAACTTTAGCTTCCACCCCATAATCATCAAATAATTTTTGCACCGACCTGCGGGTTCCAGAACCGGGTTCGCGCATAATAAATGGTTCTTCCGCTAGACGTTTGATGGGGATATCTTTTTCTCCCACCAGAGGGTGGTTACTGGGTGCTACAACCACCATTGGGTTTTCCATAAATGGCTGACAGCTGATGTCTAAATGTTCTGGTAACTGACTCATAATATACAAGTCATCCAGATTGCTTGTCAGTCGTTCCAGGATATTTTCGTGGTTGGTAACTTTGAGAGAAATCTCAATTCCTGGGTAAAGTTGACAAAATGGACCTAATAACCTAGGAATAAAATATTTAGCTGTAGTTATCACTGCCAGTCGCAGTTGACCCTGTTTTAGCCCTTTTAAATCGGCTACCTTCATCTCGAACTGAGCTAAGGTATCGAAAACCGAGCGACAAGTAGCAAATAATTCTCTTCCAGCTTCTGTAAGATATAAACGTTTACCAACTTGCTCGAATAGGGGTAAGCCTACAGTTTTAGTTAGCTGCTTGATCTGCATCGAGACAGTGGGTTGGGTCAAAAAGAGTTCTTCGGCAGCACGAGTAAAGCTCCCGTGCCGTGCCGCAGCCTCAAACACCTTTAATTGGTGTAGTGTCGCTTGATTCAAAGCCTAATCTCCGTAATAGTGATACATAGACAGAAATTTATTATCACTATTATAAGAAAGGGCTTTGACTTATGCGAAATAGAAGTTATGATTGAGACAACAAAACAAGCGTAAGACGCCTTCCGTCCAACGTTGCACACCAAAATGGTGGACTGTTGGGGGAAAAAAGCCAAGCATTTATTTCTAGATGTTTGGATGAACTCACAAACTGGAGGTTCTTATCTACATCATCCTACTATAAGTGTGCAACGTTTTACTTAACTACTTTCTACTACTTTGACAATCCTACTCCAACAACGTTTCTTCTTTAATTTGGACTGGTAATTTCCCTAAATCTGGCAATTCTACTACTTCTTTTTCGGCAATATTGTCCTTAATTGCGATTGGTACCCTGACAGGTTCGCGTTGTTCCACCCAGCAACTAGCGACTGGTAGGGTATGCTCCAAGTCATCTAATGGTCTGGGAATCACCATGACCGCGTTCAATTCCCCAATCCGCTCGGCTTCATACATCCCTGCTTCCACTGCTACTGCAACATTTGCTACAGAGCCGCGAATAATCGCTGTACACAAACCAGAACCGATTTTTTCGTAGGATGCTAATTGAACATCAGCCGCTTTCAGCATAGCGTCAGACGCGCCGACCAGGGCGGGGAACCCCCGTGTTTCTAGCAAGCCAATTGCTTGATTACTCAACCTATTAGAGCTACCCGCATCAGCAATATTACCGAGGCGGGTAGTAATTGGTAGTACTATATCTAGGTTAGGATAGGGTCGAGGAATCACCAAGCTGGAAACAAACTGACCGAATTGTTCAGCAGTTTGGATACCAGACTCGACGGCTAGGCGGACATCAGAAATCGGACCCCTGACAATTGCTGTACAGTAGCCGCTGCCAATTTTTTCATACCCAACCAGATGAACCCCGGCTGATTTGAGCATCATATCCGCAGTCCCCACAATGGCAGGAAAGCTGCGGGTAGACACCAAACCTAAAGCGGTGTCCTTAAGATTATCTCGCCGTCTCGATGGCTGTGGCGAGGACTGGTAGGATGAAAGAACAAGCCCTTGCTTTCGTGCCTCCATATCAATGCTCCAGGATACTCAATTACTCGGATTGACCGTCATTGAGGGGTTGCCTCAAAGTTTGATTGTGAGGAAACAGCGTGGACAACAGCCGTTTGACGTTCCCTTGACCATAGATATGATTACCAAAGTTATTGGTGGATTCGTGGGGAGGCTGTTTAGCTGCAGAAGTTTCTGCATTGGTTATGAGGGAGTTAGTGGTTGGCTGGGGCTGCGGTTGTTCCCCATCCTCTGTCTCAGATTCTGTGGATTCCTGAAGATTTTCAGTTACCAAAGATTCTGGGGATTCCTGAAGATTTTCAGCTACCAAAGATTCTGGGGATTCCTGAAGGCTTTCAGTACTTGGCGATACATCTGATGCTTGGTAGCCATTAGTATCGGCAAGCTGTTCGTCCCACTGACGACTAGTGTCTCCCAAAATCGTACCAGGTGGTACAACTTGTCCAATGTTCACTGAACAACGCAAGATTGTCGTGGATGAACCGATACAAGCGTTTGCCCCAATTTTGCCTTGACCAACCATGAGAAACCCGGCTCCCAGGTTTGCTCCTGCTTCCACTTCCAGGATACCTTCATCGACTTGGAGAATCGACCCCATCCCGATACATACACCAGGTCCAATGATGATTTTGCTATTGGGAGCCGCTTGGAGTATGACTCCTGTGGCAATTATCGCTGTCGGGTGAATCGTCACTTCGCCACTGATAAAAGGCTCAATGTTGTTTATGGGGCGCAGTGGCGGCACAAACATGGAAATAGTAACCTCGGAAGCCGGAGAAAATGTAATCAAAAAGTTCAGGTAGTTACTGTGTTTTGACTAACGAGGGCGTTGAACGATTGTTTCCAAAACCCGGCGCTTTGCTTTAGGATCGACGCCAATTAGTCTCACGTATTCGCTGCCGTATTCTGCTAGGAAGCTTTCTAAAGCAGCGATCGCTTCTCTATCCGAATTTGCTTGAATTTGACCACAGCTTGACCAAGAACCTGTACGGAAACGACGTTCGTCTACATGTTCAGCGCTAATTCTATAACCTTGAGCCAACAGATTGCGGAGTTGGTCTACTACCTCAGCGCTCAGTTTGCTGCTAGAAGCTGCATAACCGTTACCAGAGGTAGAGGTGCTAACCGGAGCGCTAAAAGTTGACTTGCTGCTGGTCGTGCTTGGGGCTACAGCACCATTGGGTCGTTGAATGATGGATTCCAATACCCGGCGTTTAGCTTTGCTGTCAATCCCAATCAAGCGCACGTACTCGCCTGTATGGCTATCCATACAAGCTTCCAAAGCCGCAATGGCTTCCGATGGGTTTTTGGTAGTAATTGGGCTACAGCTTTGCCAAGAACCAGTCCGGAACCGGCGTTCGTCTACATGTTCTGTGCCTATGGTGTAACCTTGAGCCAAGAGATTGTGGACTTGAGTCACAGTTTCTGGATTCAGTTTAGAACTACCGTTGTAGCTAGGAGCTACATAACTACTACCCTTACTGACTGCCACATTCGGAGCCTTAGCTGGGGAAGTGGGATTAACTGTGCCATCTGGTCTTTGGATGATATTTTCTAGCACCCGCCGTCTAGCTTTGGGTTCAATCCCAAACAACCGAACGTACTCTCCTGCATGTTCTGCCAAGCAAGATTCTAGAGCCGAAACTGCCTCTCCTATAGACTTGGCTCTAATCGGACTACAGCTTTGCCAAGAGCCAGTGCGAAACCGCCGTTGGTCTACGTGTTCTGTACCAATTGTATATCCTTGCTCCAGGAGGTAGCGCACTTGTTCTATCGTTTCTGCACTCAAACTAGCGCTGTTAACACTACCATTGCTATAAGATTTGTAACCGTTGCTGCTGCCGTTGCCCATTTCCTTGCGAATACCTGTAATACAAACGTTATCTTCTGCACAGCGATAACCAGCGCGCAGAGCCTGGTTAATGCCAATTACGTGACTAGCAAATTCCTGATCCTGAGACTGGACGTCTGGCAGGCGGTCTGCTTGTTGTTGCGTAGTAATAATTGCCCCAGAAGGTACGTATTTACCGGGGGGTATTTCCACATCCTGAATCAGGGCGTGCATCATCACGATGGAACCGTGACCGACTCTGGCGTTAAACACCGTCGAGCGAAAACCGATAAAGCAGTCATCCCCTACATAGGCCGGTCCATGAATTAAAGCCATGTGGGTAATGGAAGAATTCTTACCAATCCACACAGAGTATTGTTGGTTATCATCACCAACTACTCGACCCTTTTCTAATCCATGAATTACAACACCATCTTGAATATTGGTATTGTCACCGATATAAAAAGGATTACCTTCGTCGGCACGAATGGAAGTTCCGGGTGCCACAATCACATTGGCACCCACCCGCACATCCCCAATTAATTGAGAAAATGAATGTACATATGCAGTGGCATGGATTTGTGGCTCTGCCAAATTTTTTGACCACGGAGTTGGGGGAGCCGCTACGCTGCGGACTGCCATCTGGAAATTCCTCCTGACTAACTTGAGCTTTGTGTCATTTTTGTCATTTGTCCTAGACATCTTGTACAGACGTTCCGCTGGGAAGGTCTCTACTAATAACTAATGACTAATGACTAACGATATTGGTCTTTTTTGCTGTAAACGACGCGATCTTCCAGATAAACTGTGTCAATAATTGCCACGACTACTGCATCCAGAGGACGCTGTTCGTTACCAATAACCTGACGAGCAGCACTACCTCCTCGGCTGACAAGTACCCACTCATCAATACCTGCACCCACACTGTCGGCGGCTACCTCGTACTTGGGCAGGGTGTTTCCTTCTTCATCCACAAATTGCAACAACAGTAACTTGACACCACGCAAACTAGGGTCTTTTTGCGTGCTAGTTACTGTGCCGCGAACTTTAGCAACTTGCATTCCTTAAGTTATTTAGGGGCGTCTACCACCGAAGGGACGAATAGCGTTGACGTTTTCCCGGAATTGTTCCACATCCTCTGTATAACGAATTGGTAGAACGTATTCCAGGTTTTCGTGAGGACGGGCAATAATATGGGTAGATAGGACTTGTCCACCGTTCACCCGCTTCACGGATTCAACTCCAGATCCTACTGAGGCTTGTACCTCCGAAACGTCACCCCGGACAATTACTGTAACGCGACCGCTACCGATTTTTTCGTAACCCACTAGGGTAACACGGGCGGCTTTCACCATTGCATCGGCTGCTTCCACCACCGCTGGAAAGCCCAGCGTTTCCACCATTCCCACTGCTATCGACATTTCTAATCCTTGTTCGGCTTTCTAGATATGGACACAAAACCGCTGTTCAACCTACCAGTAGACAACCCTGACGAACTGTAGATTTTAGATGTTAGATTTTAGATTTTAGATTTTTTATTTCCTCACGCCGCCTAGCTCAGGGTATAAACAATTGAAAATCCTACTGGCGAAAAATTTTCTGCTCCCTTTGTCTTGTGTGGCGGGATAAATCCAAAACCCGTCTTGAAAAGTTCCCTACCGGAGGTATTGCGTTGGGGAGCCAGTACTACAGGAGGGTTTCCCGACCTAGGTAACTGGCCTTGGGTTTCCCCTCCCGCAGCGCTGTCTCACCGACTGTAGGACTTTTCACAAAATCCACAATCCAAAATCCACAATCCAAAATTCTTAGGTGCGGAACTGTTCTACAGCTTCGGTGTAGCGAATTGGTAAGACGTATTCCAAGTTCTCATGGGGACGAGCAATGATGTGTGTAGATACCACTTCACCGCCATTTACTCGTCTAGCTGCTTCAATCCCAGCCGCTACAGAAGCTTGTACTTCCGACACGTCACCGCGCACAATTACAGTTACGCGAGCGCTACCGATTTTTTCGTAACCTACCAGAGTCACACGGGCAGCTTTCACCATCGCGTCAGCGGCCTCCACAACTGCTGGAAAGCCCTTGGTTTCAATCATTCCCACTGCAATTGGCATTTCCTACTCCTACAAAAAACTTAGTGCAATACTACTTTGACAGAAAATTGTGACGGGAATGCTCGATCATGAGCTTAAAAGCATTTCCAAATTAAGCATAGGAAAGCTTGGTTCCCCTGGCAATATAAATTAGTATAATAGTTTATAATAAAAAACTTTAAAAAAACTTAACAAAAATTTATAAGCAAAATTACTCAACTAAATTTAATAGATTACTAGAGTGACTACTTCTGCTTTATAATTTCTTTATTACATTTAATACATAGCCTTCACAAAAACTGTCAATCAGTCAACAGGAGACGACGAAACGCCCACACAGCGGCTGTTTTTGTAGCTCCTGATGTTTTGCTATTCACGCAAATACCCCCTTATCCAATAGATAAGTTTTTCAAATAAAACCTATAAACTAGATTTTTAACAACAAAAAATCCTAGACTTTAGTATTGTTTAATACTCGTACTTAAGAAGTGATTCTCTAAAAAAATACTTGTTTTAATAGATGAAACCAGATAAAGTAACAAAACATTATTTAAAGCTACAAAAATTGACTTTAAGCCTAAAAATTTAGTTTATTGAAATCATTTTAAATGGACTTAAACGAATCGCATCCAGAAACCTCAAAGGACAAATAGATGAATGAATTTTTGTTAATCCAAAGTTGGCTAGTGCCTTTCTATGGGTTGTTAGGCGCAATATTAAGCCTCCCTTGGTCAATGGGAATCATCCGGCGTACAGGACCCAGACCGGCGGCATATATCAACTTGTTGATGACAGTTCTGGCGTTTTTTCATAGCTTAATAGTCTTTAACAATATTGTGGATAAACAGCCACAAACTGTGCTGTTGACCTGGTTCCAAGCAGCCGATTTAAAACTAACTTTTGCCTTAGATATTTCAATCGTAAGTGTGGGGGCAACCGTTTTAATTACCGGCATAAGTTTGTTAGCACAAATTTATGCTCTGGGCTACATGGAAAAAGACTATGCGATCGCTCGTTTTTTTGCCCTGATGGGATTTTTTGAAGCAGCCTTGAGTGGTTTAGCTTTGAGTGATTCTTTATTACTCAGCTATGCCCTACTGGAGGTACTTACCCTGTCTACCTACATGCTGGTGGGTTTCTGGTATGCCCAGCCACTAGTAGTTACCGCCGCACGGGATGCTTTTTTAACCAAGCGCGTGGGTGATGTGCTGTTGCTGATGGGGGTGGTTACTCTATCCACACTCTCAGGTAGCGTTAACTTTTCTGACATTTATGAGTGGGCACAGACGGCAGAGCTAAACCCGCTGACCTCCACATTACTGGGTTTGGCATTAATTGCAGGTCCGGCTGGTAAGTGCGCCCAATTTCCCCTACACCTGTGGCTAGATGAGGCAATGGAAGGACCCAATCCAGCCTCTGTACTACGGAACTCGATGGTGGTAGCTGGGGGTGCTTATGTCCTGTATAAATTGCAGCCAATTTTATTCCTGTCGCCAGTGGCCTTACATGCGTTGGTGATTTTGGGTACAGTGACAGCCGTCGGTGCGACTTTAGTATCGATTGCTCAAATTGACATTAAGCGGGCACTCTCTCACTCCACCAGTGCTTACATGGGTTTGGTATTCCTGGCAGTGGGGATGCAACAAGGTGGTGTAGCACTAATGCTGCTGTTTACCCACGCCATTGCCAAAGCACTGCTGTTTATGAGTGCGGGTTCTGTAATTTTCACTACCAACAGCCAAGATTTAACAGAAATGGGCGGCTTGTGGTCGCGGATGCCAGCTACAACTACTGCCTATGTCGTAGGTGCAGCCGGTATGGTAACGTTACTACCCCTAGGCAGCTTTTGGGCAATGCTGTCATGGGCTGACGGATTGGTGTTGGTTAGCCCTTGGGTGGTGTGGATATTAGTATTGGTCAATGGCTTTACGGCATTAAATCTTACCCGTGTGTTCCGGTTGGTGTTCTGGGGTGAACCGCAACCCAAAACCCGCCGTACCCCAGAAGTGTCATGGCCGATGGCATTTCCGATGGTATTTCTTAGTATCACCGCCCTACTAATACCACTAATTCTGGGGCAGTGGTCATTGCTACCTGAGTGGGAAAGCGTCAATTGGTCGGTGGTATCGTTACTGGTGTCCTCGACTTTGTTGGGTATAGGTATTGGCAGTTCCATTTACCTACACAAAGCTTGGTCCCGTTCCCGTGTGTTGGCTTGGAGATTTGTACAAGATTTGTTAGCCTACGACTTTTATATTGACAGAGTGTATAAACTCACTGTAGTTGCTGCAGTCGGACTACTGTCTAAAGTTTCTGCTTGGAGCGATCGCTACATAGTCGATGGTGCAGTTAATTTGGTGGGATTTGCGGCAATTTTCGGCGGACAAAGCCTAAAATATAGTATTTCCGGGCAATCCCAGTTTTATATGCTGACGATTTTGTTAGTCGTCAGTCTGCTAGGCTTTCTCATTAGTTGGTCGTTAGGGCTGTTGAATAATTTACCCTTTTAGGAGTGCATCAGCACTCAGCACAGGGGTGGCTCCCCTAAAGCACTGTTGCACTTTCTACTCAGGACTCATAAATATGCTCAGTCTGTTAATTTTTTTACCATTTCTGGGAGCGGGATTAATTGGGTTTTCGCCCTTAAATATGACGCCAAAACTATCTCGCAATATGGCGTTGATAGTCGCTGTTCTCACTTTTTTATGGACAATTGTCCTTGCTGTTCAGTTTAATCCAGGGGAAGTCAGCCAACAGTTTTCTGAGTTTATTCCCTGGATTGATACCTTGGGTTTGAACTATCACATTGGTATCGATGGTTTGTCCTTACCTTTGCTGCTAGTTAATGGGCTGTTAACCTGTATTGCTATCTACAGCAGCGATGTTGCTATCAGTCGTCCCCGGTTTTATTACTCCCTACTTTTGCTGTTAAATCTGGGGGTCAGCGGTGCTTTTATAGCCCAAGATTTGCTGCTGTTCTTCATATTTTATGAACTGGAACTGATTCCCCTGTATTTGCTGATTGCGATTTGGGGAGGACAACGACGGGGTTATGCAGCCATGAAATTTTTAATTTACACTGCTGTATCCGGGATTTTGATTTTAGCAAGCTTCTTGGGTATGGTGTGGTTGAGTCATTCCCCTAGCTTTGCTTTAGACACTTTAAATCTGGAAGCGCTACCTTTAGCAACCCAACTGTTACTCCTGACTGGGATTGTCCTGGGATTTGGTATCAAAATGCCCCTTGTGCCTCTACACACTTGGCTACCTGATGCTCACGTCGAGGCTTCTACACCGATTTCCGTGCTGCTGGCGGGGATATTGTTGAAACTAGGTACTTACGGATTACTCCGATTTGGGATGAATTTGTTACCGGAAGCATGGAGTTATGTTGGTCCCTGGTTAGCAATTTGGGCAGTAATCAGCGTCCTGTATGGTTCCTCCTGTGCCATTGCTCAGAGAGATATGAAAAAAATGGTGGCATATAGTTCTGTAGGACACATGGGCTATATACTGCTAGCAGCAGCAGCGGCTACACCTCTGAGTACATTGGGTGCCGTCATGCAGATGATTAGTCATGGGTTAATTTCGGCACTGCTGTTCTTGCTTGTGGGGGTTGTGTATAAAAAAGCAGGTAGCCGTGATTTAGATGTTATCCGAGGACTGCTGAACCCAGAACGGGGTATGCCTGTAATTGGTAGCTTAATGGTATTGGGTGTCATGGCTAGCGCCGGTATTCCCGGTATGGTAGGCTTTATTTCTGAATTCATCATCTTTCGTGGCAGTTTCCCCGTGTATCCGGTGCAGACCCTGCTATGCATGATTGGTACAGGATTAACTGCCGTGTATTTCTTAATTTTGATGAACCGCGCCTTTTTTGGTCGTCTATCTCCGCAAGTGACGAACTTACCAAAAGTATACTGGTATGACCGCATACCTGGGATAGTATTAGCTATCCTAATTGTAATTTTCGGCATCCAACCCGGCTGGCTGGTGCGCTGGAGCGAACCTACAACCACAGCTATGGTGAACTCTACCAATGCGATCGGCGCTCCGCGCAGTAGCGAAGCTATCGCAACTATCCGTGTTTTCGAGTCAACAGTTAACAGTCAATAGTCTGATATTTTGCACCACGGGAGGTATAACCTCCCTAATTTTGTTCCCAGGTTCAACCTGGGAACGAGAAACAACTAAATAACTCATGACTGTTGACTAATAACTAATAACTAATAACTAAATTTTTGGAGAATTGTCAATGGTGAGGATGACGAGTAAGCCTAGAAACCATCCCTTAGCTGAGTATATTGAGCGGCTACAAAATGGAGAGGCTCTACTACCAGATATCCCGGAAAATGTGCCGGAAGTAGTGGGGATTCTCAAAAGCTATGGCGTGGTTTTGGATGCCTATTCCAACAATCTAAATTACATCGCTGAGCATCAATTTTTAGTATTTTTCCCCTTCTTTAAGTACTTTGATGGAGAAATTAATATTCCGAAATTGCTCCGTCATTGGTGGCATGATAGAATAAATTTTGAGTATGCTGAATATTGCCTACGCGCAATGATTTGGCATGGAGGTGGCGGACTAGATGAATATTTGGATACACCAGAATTTATCGACAAAGCAAATACTGTTGTCCAGGCGAAATTCAAAAATAATCCCCTAGTTTTGGGAATTCATAATCTGTTCCCAAACTTCTTAATTGAACAGTTGCGTGTCTCAGCTTATTACAGTGGATTAGGGCAATTCTGGCGGGTGATGAGTGATATATTTATTGACTTATCAGACCGCTACGACAGAGGTGAAATTAAATCAATTCCCGATATTGTAACACACATTAAAAATGGTTTGGTTGCTGATGCTAACAAACCAATTACTTTATCAGTGAAAATTCGGGACAAGGTGTATGATATCCTTCCTAAATCTGCAGGTTTAACTTTCCTAGCAGATACGGCTGTACCCTACGTGGAAGCGGTTTTCTTCCGAGGTACACCTTTCCACGGTACTGTTTCTTATAACGCCCAAGCACACCAAATTTCTCCCGATCAAAGTCGCTTTGAATATGGTGCTTTGTATGCCGATCCATTACCCATTGGTGGTGCTGGTATTCCTCCTACTTTATTAATGCAAGATATGCGTCATTATCTCCCAGATTATATGCACGATATTTACCGGCGCAGTACTCGCGGAGAAGATGATTTGCGAGTGCAAATTTGTATCAGCTTCCAAAAGTCAATGTTCTGTGTAACTACGGCAGCAATTTTGGGATTAATGCCCTATCCAGCGGATACTATAAATCCTGAAGAGCAAACAGCAAATCGTGTTTATTTGGAAGGGTGGATGGATAGGTTTATAACTTCCCGTTTGGGTGATGTTAATAGTTAATGTTTCTTCGTTTCTTTGTGGTTCGATTTATTGAACCACGAAGAAGCGAAGACCGGAAGGATTTTTATTTAGGTTTTGGGGTTGAGTTTTTTTCCAATTACAACAAAGTGGCGATCGCACTATTATTGCTGTTGTTTATTGAATTTTTTGACCAATGTACCCAATAATTATCTTTCCTGTCGCCAATCGCTCATTTGAAATACTTAATGATTTGGAGGAAGTTTTATTTGGTCGTTGCCAATCTTTATTGCAACAGCAAGATTTGATTCGAGGTTTAACAGGCTTTCATTGGTGGACTCAAATTGGGGCTTAATCGTAAGTGATTATGCGGACATGATATAATTTCAAATATAACACACATATCCCCGACTTCTCTAAGAAGTCGGGGATATATTTCCTGAGCATTTTAGATTGAAAACTCTGGATTACGCTTTCTTCAACCAGCTAAACATGGCTCGCAAATCTTTACCCACTTCTTCAATGGGGTGTTCAGCTTCGCGACGACGCATAGCAGTAAAGCCAGCTTTACCAGATTGATTTTCTAACACAAATTCACGGGCAAATTGACCTGTTTGAATTTCGTTGAGAATCTTTTTCATCTCCGCTTTGGTTTCATCGGTAACAATTCTCGGACCGCGGGTATAATCGCCGTATTCAGCGGTATTAGAAATGCTGTCGCGCATTTTTGCTAGTCCACCTGTGACCACCAAGTCTACAATTAATTTAACTTCGTGCAGACATTCAAAATAAGCCAATTCTGGTTGATAACCGGCTTCGGTTAAGGTTTCAAAACCGGCTTTGATTAATGCACTCAAACCTCCGCAAAGTACGGCTTGTTCCCCAAACAAATCAGTTTCGGTTTCTTCACGGAAGGTGGTTTCCAGAATTCCCGCACGGGTACCACCGATACCTTTAGCGTAAGCCATAGCGCGATCGCGTGCCAGTCCGGTGGCATCCTGATAAACTGCAAATAGACAGGGTACACCTTTTCCTTCTTGGTACTCGCTGCGGACGGTGTGTCCGGGTCCTTTTGGTGCAACCATCACCACATCTACGTCAGCGGGGGGAACTACCTGACCGAAGTGGATGTTGAACCCGTGGGCAAATAATAGTACTTTACCAGCAGTTAAATTGGGTGCAATTTCGTTGGTGTAGATAGTCTTTTGGACTTCATCAGGTAACAAAATCATAATCAAGTCTGCAGCCGCAGCAGCGTCAGCGACGTTTTTCACTGTTAACCCTGCAGCTTCTGCTTTAGCGACTGATTTACTGCCCGGATATAACCCGACAATGACATTCATGCCACTATCTTTAAGATTAAGGGCGTGGGCGTGACCTTGGGAACCGTAACCGATGATAGCAATGGTTTTTCCGGCTAACAGGTCTAAATTGGCGTCTGAGTCGTAGTACATCCGGGCCATGGGGGATACTCCTTCGGTGCAAGCATCAAGAATTTAATTGCAAACTCTTGATTTTACCTTATTAAGATGCTAGTTCCCTATCTATTTTTGTCACCTCCGTAACAGACAACCGGACATTTACTGCTTTCAGGGAATCTTCAATGCTAGAAATTTTACTGGCACCGGGGATGGGGATAATACAGGGGGACTTGGCACGCAACCACGCTAAGACAATGCAATAGGGGGAGACGTTTTTTTCCTGAGCTAATTCGGCGAATACGGGAATATCTTTTAAGCCGGTATGGCGACGACTTCCACCAAAGGGACTCCAGGGTAAAAACGTCAAGCCTTCTGTTTCGCAATACTCCAGCACCCCATCCTCTTCTGGTTGGCGGTACCAGGGGTTGAACTGGTTTTGTACTGAGACTATATCTACCACATCTCGCGCCCGTTGGATTTGCTCAACAGAGAAGTTAGAAACCCCGACAAACCGAATCATCCCGGCCTTAACGGCTTCTTTGACTGGCGCTAGAGATTCTTCAATGGTGTACTGCGAATCTGGAGCATGGTATTGCCACAAATCTATCGGTTTTTCCCCCCCTAGCACCTCGAAGCTGAGGCGAATTGTCTCCCGTAGGTGTTCTGGGTTGCCGTTGCGTGTCCAAGCACCTTTAGGACGCATTAAACCGCCCTTTGTTGCTACCACCACATTACCAGCATCACCACGGTAGCTTTGCAAAGCTTTGTGAATTAAATGCTCGTTGTGATGCTTGTCCGATTCATCTATGCAATAGGAGTCGGCGGTGTCAATTAAGGTCACACCCAAATCTAGCGCTCGATGAATGACTGCGATCGCTTCTGATTCTGGGGGACGACTACTTAATGATAAAGGCATCCCACCCAAGCCAATAGCGCTGACAAATACTCCAGTTTTCCCAAGTTGCTTTGTATCCATATTTGTTACGTTTTGTGACCCTTCTTGGTATAACTTAATTAGCTGGATACTAACCACACACTCAGTTAGTACAATTGCTTGCAAAATATAGAGAAGTTGAAGGGTGAAAACCTCTTCTGGAGGTAAGATTTAGCTGAATCAAAAAGAAGCCCCACACTCACTCTTAGGAGTGTGGGATGAATTTTTGGCTGACGACGAATTGACCCGCAACCGATTCAATCCGCAGGATTGACAGGACAGTGGGTCAATTCGTCGTCAGCATTTTTTATATTTGGCA
>JAYKJH010000079.1:0-10928 GCA_035285345.1 Nostocaceae cyanobacterium
ACACCATACACTGCTTGTTGTAAAGCTGTGACTACCCGCATTTTAGTATCAGGTTGGATACCATCAGCATCCTTTAATTTTCTCCAAGCACGTAAAGTTTCCAGGAGAGCATCAAACTCTTTATTAGAAGCAAACAAGGCTTCGCTAGAGGCAGTAATGGCGCTTATTTGTAAGTTTAGTTCGCTATTTTCTGCTCTTTTTGTTTGCAGTTGGGCAGTTCTTTTTTGAGTATCTGCTTGCCACCATAAACCAGCAATCGCTATCAACATTAATGCCAGTACTCCCCCGGCAATTCTAGCTTCCCGCAAGCGTTTTTGCAAAAAGCTATTAAGTTGTGCTTGCGAGAGTTTTTGTGCTGTTTCTGCTTGACTTTTTTCTAGACGAACTTTTTCTAGTTCCGCCGCAATTCCAAAGTTATTTTTTTGGCGAATCGGCTGAACCAAATAATCATGAACTAACTGATAGCGATCGCCCAATTCTTCCCGGAAGCATAATACTAACCCAGAGCCTACTAAAATTTCTAAAATTAAATCCAAATCGGCATGGTAAGCGTGGTTCAAGTCAAGATTTAGCCCTAAAGAATTTGCTAAATCTGATTTAGTTTTTAAGGGACGAGTCCCTTTTTCATCTGTTAATTCAAACAAGACTTCCCAAGTTAATTGTTCGTTTTCTAGTCCACAATCTTTGGTGACTTCTTCTAACCAACGTTCTACCAGTTTTTTCGAGCCACCACAATGTTGATATTGCAAGAGATTAGTAATATTTTCTGCTTGCAGTTGGGCGCCAACAATTTGCAGTTCAATCGGATGAACTTCTTCTGCTTCTCCTGCTAAATCTTGTACCAATTGCTGAACTAATTCATCGGGCAATTCATAATGAGAACGCTTGGTTAAACTATGAATTACACTTAGGGCATCATTAGGAGAGAAATTACCCAAGTAATAACGAATATCTTTGTCAAGGATATTGTTATTAATTACTCCTAAATCATAGTCACGACCATGACGATTATGGCTGAGTCTTTCGCCTTCTAATAAATAATGTAAATAATCCTCTCTTAAAGATAAGATTACTTTCACAAACGGAATATTGAGACAGTCAATTAAGAATTTATAAAATTCCCTTCTTTCACTGTGTTGGTTGCTAACAAAGAAAAATTCTTCAAATTGGTCAAAAATTAAAATCACGGTGCAATTACGCTCTGAAAGTAAGCGTAGTTTGCTGATAATAGTGGCGGGAGAAACGTCTATTCCTCCGGCTGATTCTGACTGTTCAACCGGCTGATTTAAACTCCTTCCCAAGCCTCTTACCCAGTCGGTGTAAACAGATAGAACTACCGGCAAAGCAAAACGCTCTCCTAAAGGTTTACGTTTTAAAGCTGGTACTAATCCAGCTTTTAAAATCGAGCTTTTCCCTACTCCTGAAGGCCCATAAATAACCGTTAATTTACAGTCAGCACGGCTAAGTCTGGTGAGCAAGCGATTGATATCTTGCTGGCGTCCACTAGCGGCAATTTCTTGAGCAACTTCCTCAGTATTGAATGATAATTTTTCTAAATCTAATACCGAGTTAATTCTATAGCGTTGCGGCTGTAATTGACTTGCACCAATAAAAGCTCTAAAGCCATACTGATGCTCAATTTTAATTTTTTCCTGTTTGAGTCTAAAGGCTTCTAAATATTCATGTAATTCAAAAAAGTAGAGCGAACGTAACTCTTCTAAAATTTCTAAATATAGAGATGGTTCATACTGAAGTTCACAAACTACCTTAGCCCATTCTAAATGAGTTACCGCTTCCTCCCATTCTCCTAAATGTCTTTGGGCACGTGCTAATAATAATAAATACCAGCTTTCTTGCTGACGGGAAACTTCACTAGATTCTTCTGCAATTGCTAGGGCAACATTAACATATTCTTCAGCTTTTGACCAGCAAGAATCATGAGTAGCTACTGCTGCTAAAAAGCCATAATCTTGAGCTATTTGGGCTTTACTTCCATAGATTTCATGCAAGCGCAGTGCTTGCTGTGCTAATCTATCCAAGGCATCCCATTCTTGCAAGCGATATAACATTTCACAAGCAGACACCATGAAGTTAGCTACTAAATCTTTTCTATGGGCTGCATCAAAGGCTTCAATCGCTTGTTTAAAGCTGTGAAAAGCATCATACCAGGAGCGGTGATTTAATGTAGGTTGTAACTCAGCTAAGCGCCGGTGACACAAACCTAAATGGTATAGCACCACGCCTTTTTTCAGCAAATTGTCCTGCATCATAAATGATGTCGTTGGATAAGTTAATTGCTGGGTAATGCTAGGAATTTGACTGTGCCAAAACTCCAGGCTGTATTGGAAATGTTCTACAGCTTTATCAATTTCGTCATTAGCATAATCATCTCTACCAAGAACGAATTCTAAACTGGCTTCTAGTTCCGGTTCTAAGGTAATATCATGCAGCCGGAGCAAATCATTACGTGCCGTTTCAATTTCGTAGCGTAGCTGCGACTTGGGGTCTAAATCTAAAGCTGCATTTGATAAAAACTTTTGTGGATTAGCATCTAAAATTTTGCTAAACAAAGAGCCTGTTTCGTGACGTACCAAAGCAATTAATTCTGGCACTGGTAATTCAAATTTGATGGTGGTTGCACCCCAACTTTTAAAATCAGGTGCTAACCTAGATAATGATGCCGCTACTTCATCAGAAAGCCATAAAACTAGAGGAAAAGGAAAGCTGGCAGCATAAATATCTCGCGCTTGATTAATCCCAGTCAGTACGTCATCAAGCGCAATCACCGACTCTAAACCAAACACCATCAAAGCTGATGGCAAAGCAGATGTTCTCTTAGTACCAAAATCTAACTCCAGTTCTGTCAGTATACTGGTGTGGAGAGTGGTAATTGATGGCGGAAGATTGTGTTCTTTGATGTTTGAATCTCTAGCACGCTGCTGCAACTCTAACAGCATTTGCGAGCGCAATTTGCCATAGTTGCAACGTACCAAAATCAAAGCAAATTGACCCGCTGAAAGTATAATAGCTCGCAGGAGCCTTTGCAGCGAACGGTCATTTTCCGCAGCGATCGCAACTGCTAATTGTTGATTATTCATAATTCTCACTCCCTACAGCGGCACCCTAACGCTGATACTCTTCAAGGGACAGCCGATGCTCCTTGAATCAATAATTACTAATTATTAATTTGTAATTCGTAATTCGTAATTAATAAATTTAGGGACGGTCTCCACTTTAATTTATTGCAGAAAAAACAAATCTATTCGTTTTTCACAACCCTGACGCATTTATCGGTGGGGTGGTGATTACGAATTACGAACTATTTGTCACCCTTGACTGTTGAGTATGTACTAACTAGCAATTTTTTGTTTGAATCGGAGAATTTTATCTGATTCCGCTAACGCTGGACTCAATCCAAACCACCGTCCTTGAGGATCGCGGTATTCAAATACAAACATGCTCCGCAACAGTCGCTGATATTCTGCTTCCCCTCGGACACTTTGCTGCTCAACTACCTGAAACAGTAATTCCCACTCTTCATCCTCAATTGCCAATAACATGTCATCGCGGTAATCTTTAATCACTGCTTCTAAGCAGTCTCTCTCAAAAGGTGGATCTTGACGTTGTAAGCAACTGTAAAGCAGCCCCAATAAATTACGGATGTGACCACCACTTACACGACACAGCCGATCCAAAGTACTGATGTCGTCAAATAATTCTGAGACTAACTCCATTCTCATATCCCAAGGAACTTCGGGAAAGGCTCTAGCTAGCACTAATTGACGTAACGAAGCCATTCCAGGTTCGTAGTCCCCACCATCTCTTCGTCGGACTAACACCATTGGTAAGACTTTGGGTGCGATACCACCTCCCAAGCGATTTTTCAGGGTTCCGTACTCATTGCTGAAAATCAAGGCTAGCGGAATGGTGTATACTACATGGCATTTCAGGCGACGTAATTGTTCACCTCGGTCAATAAATAAATACTCTGGTTGCGAACGTCCGGATGCTAAAGGACGCATGTCTACACGATCCAGGTTATCGATAATCACAACCAATCCCGTCTGACCCCGACGCTTGAGCGCTGCAATTGCTTTCTCTAATAATTCTTCGTTAATCGCTTGTAAAATGCTGTTGGTACGCGGTTCCAAGTATTGCCGCAGTTGATTGCGTAGTTGCGGACTGTCTTTGGTTTTGGCGGTAATTTTGGCAATACCTAAAGACAATTCGGCTTGTCCTGACAACTCAATCGGGGTTTGCAGAAAATCTGCTACTTCTTGAAATAGATTGGCAAAGTACCCAGGTCTTAAGTTTATACCAATGCTTTCTAGGCTGAGACTCACTTGACGGGCTACGCTCAATAAAATATCCGTCACATCTAAGTCTGCCATATCTAGGTCTTGGCTGGATTCAAAATAAACCACATGAAATCCTGCCAACTCTAATTCTGCTTTCAGCCGCTGTAACTCAGTGGACTTACCACAACCAATATGACCAGTAAATAACTGACAAGTTGGTTCATTCGGTGAAATACGGACTATTGTACGTTGCAATTCCTCCACAATCTTGCAACCACGGACAGCGGAAAAATCTATGTAGTATTGCCTATCCGACGGATTACTGACAATCAGCGTTTTGCTAGGATTACAGGCTGTAAAAAACCGAGCTAAATTCAGTGTTGTTCCCATTGTAGATGCAATCCCTTGAAGTTAAGGTTATATATTATACGAAAAGTTGTCTCTTGAGAAGATTTTATACTTCAATATTTTCATTGATTTAATTCATTTATTTATACATCTATAATTACTTGAATCTACTGTCAATACAAACGAGTAAATTTTTACATTTGTTTTATAGACCCTGCCCTGAACGGCGGGGTTTTTTAGACATTGAGTCGGAGTGCGATCGCAACTTCTGATTTCTCTGTTTTCTGGCTGTAATGCTATGTTTTTCATAGTTTGTGGTTTCACCCCTCATCCCCAATCACTAGCCATATGCTAATGCTGTGCTATTATCAAAGAACGGAAAAAATAGCTGCTGTACATACAGATTGGCAAAATAAAACAGTGGCATCTGTCATAGGTTGTAAAAACCATCCTAAGTACAATCAACTAACTCTATAAAGTAATAGTGTAGCTTGTAAATTTGTTTTTGACAGAAATATAAAAATAGAGATGTAGCTTAGTTATCTACTGATGCATATTTTCGCGGTGAGATATTGACTACATGTGAAGTTTTTAATTTCTAGATATCATTAAGTAAGTGGTATAATTTATTTGTTATTTATCCGAAAAATCTCTCAGATATTTTTCCAAATAACTGCTGTTGATAGCTGATAAACGGTGATGCATATTATGATTAAAATGTCAATACTGACTCTGTAGCCTTTGAGAGATGACAATTTGCTTTTTTTCCAAGGCAGCGAGTAACATTTTGCTGGGGAGAAGATTAACTTGTACTGTCAATAACCAGCTACTAGTGCCAGAATATCTGTATTGTTGCCAAGATATTTTTTCAATCGGAGAAAATTAGGCGCAGGAATACAAATCTTGGTTGCTCTGTTGTATTTATTTAAAGTAATTAATGATATCGGCGCACTTGTGAGTTGAACAAAAAACAATAAGGAAATTGCATGACTGGGATTGCATCAGTTTCGCGCACAGAATTGGAACAACGGCGGCAGAAATTACGCCGTCAGCGCCAGGTGAAGATTGTTCAGGCTATTTGGCGGACTTTAGCCGTTAGCGGTATGACGGGGGGTTTGTTGTGGACAGGGAGTCAACCGATTTGGGTGTTAAGCGCTCCCAAACAAATAGTAATTTCCGGTAATAAGATCATTCCTGAGCAGTCGATCCAGTCGCTATTGAAGTTATCATACCCCCAGTCGTTGTTGAAAATTGAACCGACAACCGTTGAAGTTATCTTGGAGCAGCAGCTAGCGATTGAGGATGCAAAAGTCAGCCGTCGGTTATTTCCACCTGGGATAGTTGTCCAAGTTAAAGAAAGAATTCCTGTAGCCCTGACTCAACCCCCCATAGTCAAAAATCAGAATGCTAATGGCAGCACTAAACAGCCCCGTGAAGGGCTACTAGATGCTAATGGGGTTTGGATGCCACTAGAAAGTTACACGTCCTTAACGCGCCACCTAAAAATACCCAGCTTGAAAATTATTGCACTACCAGAGCAATATCAGTCTTGGTGGCGTCAACTTTATCAAGCACTCAGCCAAAGTCCAATCAAGGTAATGGAAATTGATTGCCAAGATCCAAGTAATTTTATTTTGAAAACAGATTTAGGAGTTGTGCATCTTGGTGCTGATACTTCCCGGATCAACGAGCAACTCAAGGTACTAGCACAAATGCGGCAATTACCATCCAAGCTCAATCCCAAGCAGATTGAATATATCGACCTGAAAAACCCTGATGCGCCCATAGTACAAATGAAAGACGCTAAGAACTCAAAAAATTGAGCGTTGTAATCGGCTGATAACTAAGTGGTAAATCATTATCCCTCACGACAGGAAAGCCAAAACGTTGCCTATGGGCGACGACAGGTGTAACTTGAGAGTGACAAAATATAAGCTTTGCATTTAAAGTCTAAATAATCCTAAATAGTGCAAACGATTAACCCCAGCATTACTATACAATTTGGGCAATTGGCTGCAAAATTTGCCAATCGGAGTTGCTTGCATCTGGCGGGTTTTATCGCCCCTACATGCCCAAATTGCACTTTGGATACCCTGTGGTCATGTATTTGTGAACGTGAACCACAAAGGGGTTGCACAAAGCGCAATAGAAGTGGACTCACTGACAGTGGAGTCAAACCTAGGGTGTGCAATGCCATCTGCCCTCAATCCGGCCTCACAGGTGTTACACTCAGCGGTTCTTGCTTGTGCCCATCACCTAGGTTAAACGTTCAATCAGGTAAAGAGTGCTTCTATCTCTTATGTCAGATGTTTTTTTTCACAACCAGATAGATTGTGTGAATGGTCTGAATACCGTTTCATTAAAACCGGAAAAATCTGCCCCTCTCATTACAAGTTAACGGGTGTGCTTACCCACAACCATGAGGTCAAAATCTTCCCATATGCGTGCCTGGTATACCAAGAGCCATATCGTTCAGGGGGCATTTGTCGAGAAAACCAGATTTTTACACGTTTAGACCCGACCGAGATATCAACGCTATACTGACCACCATAGGAGTATAAATATTGATGGCTGGTTGCAGCTACGCCGTTTTATGTTAGGTAACTATAATTGGATGCTCAAACATTTGGCTGTTTCATTGGGTGCGCTTATAAATTATCCCTATGAGGATTTCCTGTCTATCACTTTCGCTCTTGTGAGCCATCGCAAAAATCAGCAACACACAGACCATGATTGTGGCAGTTTCAAATATAGTTGACTCAAGTGCCCAATTGCACGTTAAAAAGTCCTTTATCTACCCTTCCTGATTCCAATGACGCTTGATAATAACCGAGAGCTTTCCCCTACAAGCTCCCAGTCTCCTGGACAGCCAGGTTTTTCTCTGGCAGTAAACTCTTCCAATCCTTTATTTAATAATGCTGGGATGTTCGGTCAAGGTGACATGAAGAAAACTCCCAGTGAAGATGACCGCTTTGAAGGAATTATCCCCGGTCGGGTCGCCAACATCAAAGTCATTGGTGTGGGTGGCGGTGGTGGCAATGCTGTCAACCGCATGATCGAAAGTGACATCATCGGGGTGGAGTTTTGGTCAATTAACACTGATGCTCAAGCCTTAACTTTGTCATCGGCTCCCAGACGCTTACAAATCGGACAAAAGTTGACGCGGGGTTTAGGAGCTGGTGGCAACCCTGCCATTGGGACTAAGGCCGCTGAAGAATCGCGAGACGAATTAGCAACGGCTCTCGATGGGGCAGACTTGGTGTTTATCACCGCTGGTATGGGAGGAGGTACAGGTACGGGTGCAGCCCCCATAGTTGCCGAAGTCGCAAAAGAAATGGGCGCCCTCACCGTTGGGGTAGTCACCCGCCCATTTATCTTTGAGGGACGCCGCCGTACCAGCCAAGCTGAGCAAGGTATAGAAGCACTCAAGAGCCGGGTTGATACTCTAATTATCATCCCCAATAATAAGTTGCTGGAGGTGATACCAGAGCAAACCCCTGTCCAAGATGCTTTTCGCTATGCCGATGATGTCCTGCGTCAAGGGGTACAAGGTATCTCGGATATCATCACTATCCCTGGTTTGGTTAACGTAGACTTTGCTGATGTGCGGGCTGTGATGGCAGATGCAGGTTCAGCTTTGATGGGTATTGGTGTGGGTTCTGGCAAGTCCCGTGCCCGCGAGGCAGCCGTTGCTGCTATTTCTTCGCCACTGCTGGAATGTTCTATTGAGGGCGCTAGAGGCGTTGTCTTTAATATTACTGGCGGTAGCGACCTTACCCTCCATGAAGTCAATGCGGCTGCAGAAACTATCTACGAAGTCGTCGATCCTAACGCCAATATTATTTTTGGTGCGGTGATTGATGACCGACTCCAAGGAGAGGTACGGATTACCGTGATTGCTACTGGGTTTACAGGGGAAATACAAGCAACTCCACCACCACAACCAGCCGCACGGGTAACACCCACCCAACAACGGCGACCGATGACACCGCCGCCTCTATCCAATCCACAACCACCTGTGGAACCACGAGAAACTAAGCCCGGTTTGGATATTCCAGAGTTCCTCCGAGGACGGCGAACACCGAGAAATTAAAATTAAAAATTAAAAATTAAAAATACCTATTGGCTAATTTTTAATTTTTAATTAGCATTTCTCATCTCGATTGCAATTAACGGGTGTAATAGTGGCAGGGGTCTATTGTTCCTTTGCCATCGTTTATTTTTTGTTAGCTGGGGTCCTAGCTATTGAATTGTCTGTATATCGCTCAACAAGTAATTATTTATATTTTGCTTCTCTGTGTTTCTACCCATTGAATTACTTGTTTACCTAAACTTGCACCCTCTAGACGGTCGATTTCCCGAATCCCAGTGGGACTGGTGACATTGACTTCAGTTAGGAAACCACCGATAACATCTATACCAACAAATATTAAACCGTCTTGGCGGAGAGTAGGGGCGAGTTGGGCGCAAATTTCTAGTTCTCTGGGGGTAATTTCAGTTTTAGCGACGGTACCCCCAGCAGCCATATTGTTGCGAAATTCCTGACCAGAAGCGAGTCGGTTGACTGCACCAATGGGTTGACCATCGAGGAGGATAATCCGCTTGTCTCCCTCTTTTGCTTGGGGCATAAAATTTTGTACCATGACAGGCACACGCCCTTGTTGGGTACTAAGTTCGACGATGGAGTTAAAATTGCGATCGCTCGGTTGGAGAATTAAAATCCCTTCCCCAGCTTTGTTACCCAAGGGTTTGAGAACAGCTTTACCTTTTGCCTCGACAAATTGACGGATCAACTGCTTGTCCGCACTGACAATGGTTTCTGGAATAGCTTGAGTAAATTGCAAGGCATACATTTTTTCATTAGCAGCGCGGATACCCCGAGGATGATTAATGACTAGGGTTTTGCTCGCGTCAATGTAGTCGAGAATGTAGGTAGCAAATAAGTAGGCGTCATTAACTGGTGGATCTGTCCGCATAAAGACAGCATCCATAGTTTCCAGACAAGCTTGGGTGCTATCGCTTAACCTGTACCAAGGATTTTCCGCAACCCAGCGTCCCTCCACTAAGTGTACAGGTACGATATCTACCCGTTCTAAAGTTGCCCAAGCTTTACTTTCACGCACACTTAACCAGTTTGCTTGAGTCACCCAGACTTCGTGTCCCAGTAATTGCGCTGCTTCCATCAAAGCAACGCTAGTATCGTGGGTCGGGTCAAGCTGGTGGATGGGGTCAATAATAAAAGCCAGTTTCATAGTTAGTCATTGGTCATTGGTCATTGGTCATTGGTTATGGGTCATTAGTCAAGGTTTTGCTCATGGTGAATGGCTAATAGCTCCTAGCCATTAGCCACATGACAAATGACAACTGAGGACTGGTGGGTGGGGAATCCCGTAGAACTAATTAATTACCAACCAAGAGTGGATCTAGCTTACCTTGTGCGTCTAGGGAGTACATATCATCACACCCTCCCACATGATAATCATTAATAAAAATTTGCGGTAAAGAACGCCGTCCATTAGCTCTTTGAGCCATTTTTCCCCGTGCTACCTCGTCACCATCGATACTGTATTCGATAAAATCAACACCTTTTTTGGTGAGCAATTGCTTAGCGCGAATGCAAAAGGGGCAAGTTCTCCAAGTGTAAATTTCTACTTTGGCAGCCATATTTTTCTCAGCTTTAAGTAATAATTCTTAATTTAATTTTAAAGCTTTAGTGGTTGTAGTGGAGAACAGGGCAGGGGGTAGGAGGGACAAGGGAAGGGGTACTCCAATGCCCAATGCCCAATGCCCTATTCCCCATTCCCCATGACCCATTCCCTATCCAGAAATAGTAGCGTATTGCACCAACTGGCTGAGGCGTTGGCGGAGGGTTTCTAAACCTAAGCGCTGGCTAGCAGATATAAACACTGCTAAGGGACACTCTTCCTGGGCTAAAGCTAGGTTATCGCTGTCTACTTGGTCGATTTTATTAAACACTACCAGAGCCGGACCGGGAGTTAGAGGCATTGCCGCCAGAATTTCCCGCACAGAGCGAATGTGGCTCAACCAAGCTGGGTGGGATAAATCCACCAGATGCAGTAGAGCATCTGCCTCTGTGACTTCCTCTAGGGTGGCACGGAAGGCATCCACCAGCGGTGGTGGCAGTTCATGTATAAACCCTACCGTATCTGTCAGTAGAATCTCTAGAGCTTGTCCAGTGACTGCATGGGGAACAGTCAGACGGCGGGTTGTGGGGTCGAGGGTGGCGAATAGCTGGTCAGCGGTGTATACTTCGGCATTAGT
>JAYKJH010000080.1:0-37608 GCA_035285345.1 Nostocaceae cyanobacterium
ACCAGTTTAGGACGGCAATTTATTCAAGTCAGACCTTGGCAAGATGAATTGGGTTTAGACTGGCTAATTGTCGTTGCTGTGACCGAATCTGACTTTATGGAGCAAATTAATGCTAATACTCGTACCACCATAGTGTTGTGTATCATAGCATTTTTACTTTCTACGATTAGTGGAATTTTCACAGCTAGATGGGTAACAACAGCCATCTTGATATTAAATAAATCAGCTAAAAAAATCGCTCTAGGTGATTGGTGTGCAAGAGTAGAACTTAAACGCCGAGATGAACTAGGAGAATTAGCCATATCTTTTAATAGCATGGCGGAGCAATTACAAGCATCTTTTGCTGTGCTTAAATCTAAAAATACTAAATTGAAAATCTTAAATACAGCCCTTGCTGCCAGTGAAAATCAACTGCAGCAATTTTTAGAAGCTATGCCTGTAGGGGTATTTATTTGCGATGCGGATGGGAAACCTTACTATGCTAATAAAGCTGCTATATCTATCTTAGGTAAAGACTTAATAAATGCAGTCACTATAGAGGAATTACCGGAAATTTATCAAGCTTATTTAGCAGGAACTGAGCAAATTTATCCAGTTGAGCGTCAGCCTATATTTCAAGCTTTACAAGGGGAGAGTGTGACGCTTGATGATATGGAAATTCGTCGTCCTGAGCAGGTGATACCCATAGAAGCTTCCAGTAGACCAATTTTTGATGAATCAGGTAATATTGCTTTTGCGATAGTAACTTTTAGTGACATTACTCAACGTAAACAAGCAGAGCATTTATTAGCAGAATACAATCGCATTCTAGAAGCACAAGTTGAAGAACGTACACGAGAATTATCACAAGCTCTGGAGCAACTCAAATCCATCCAAGAAGAACTGATTGCATCTCAACAAATAGCAGCACAGGGACAAGAAGCTGCTGAACGCGCTAACCGCGCTAAAAGCGAATTTATTGCCAGCATGAGTCATGAATTACGTACTCCCCTCAACGCTATCCTCGGCTTTACTCAGATAATGAATCGTGACGACTCCCTATCTGTAGTCCATCAGCAACACTTAGAAATTATCAATCGTGCGGGGGAGCATTTACTAAATTTGATTAATGAAATTTTAGAAATGTCTAAAATTGAAGCCGGGAGAATTACATTAAATGAACAGAGTTTTGATTTACAACGCTTGCTGTCTAGCTTATATGAAATGTTGCAATTACGTGCTGCTTCCAAAGGATTAAAGTTAATTTTTCAATCCTCTCCAGATATTCCCCAATTTATCAAATCTGATGAATGTAAATTACGGCAAGTGTTAATTAATCTGCTAGAAAATGCCATGAAATTTACAGACAAAGGTAGTGTGACGCTGCGGGTTGTCAGGGGAAATAAACAACTTATTTCTTCTTCCTTGTCTCCCCCATCATCCTTCTCTACAGACCCTAGTAAAGAGTCTTTATTTTTCGAGGTGGAAGACACAGGAGCAGGGATTGCTACCGAAGAAATTAACTTGCTATTTGAAGCTTTTGGACAAACAGAAACTGGACGGATTTCGGGACAAGGAACAGGCTTGGGATTACCAATTAGCCGCAAATATGTACAATTAATGGGAGGAGATATTATTGTAAGTAGTACACCAGGAAAAGGTAGTCGGTTTGCTTTTGATATTCAAGTTAATACTGTCGATAAAAGTGAAATTCAAACCAGCCTGACGAAACGGAAAATTATTGGTTTAGCACCAAATCAAGGTGAATATCGCCTCTTGGTGGTGGACGATCGCTTTGAGAGTCGTCTGTTACTGGTTACAATATTTACATCTGTAGGTTTTGCTGTCCGGGAAGCAGAAAATGGTCAACAAGCTATTACACTGTGGTCAAGCTGGAAACCACACTTGATTTGGATGGATATGCGAATGCCAATAATGAATGGTTTTGAAGCCACTAAACAAATTAAAGCTACACCCGAAGGGCAAAAAACAGTAATTATTGCTTTGACTGCTAGCGCTTTTGAAGAGGAGCGACAGATGGTGTTACAAGCTGGTTGTAATGACTTTGTTCGTAAGCCTTTACAAGAAGATATATTACTGGCAAAAGTCAAGGAACATCTGGGGGTAGAATATATATTTCAACAGGAAGGTAAGAGTTTAGAACTTACACCAGAACATACAGATAATCGGTCTGCATCTACTGACTTAGCAACTCACTTGTCGGAAATGTCCTCTGCTTGGTTGGCTGAGTTACACTATGCGGCTGCTAGCTGTAGCGATGATTTAATTTTCATGTTAATTGAACAAATCCCTCCCCAAAACGCTCCCTTAGCCCATAGATTACAAGATTTAGCTCATAATTTCCAATTTGAGCAAATTATGCAATTATCTCAGCCAGTTCTTAATCAAGAGTCAAGCGTCAATGATTAATCATCCAGAATCAAAATTAAAGAACGATTATATTTAACTTTTGACCCTAGATTCATAACTCATAACTCATAACTCAGAATTCATCTAAAATGTTTACAGAAAAATTTTCAGCTAACAAAAAAGATATTCTCATCATTGATGATACCCCAGATAACCTGCGGGTTTTGTCGGCCATGCTGACTAAGCAAGGCTATAACGTCCGTAAAGCTTTGAATTGGCAAATGGCTCTCACCGCTTGTCAAACAGTTTTACCTGATTTGATTTTACTAGATATTATGATGCCAGATGTCGATGGCTATGAGGTTTGTCAAAGACTGAAAGCTGATATAGAAACCAGTAAAATTCCGATTATCTTTATCAGTGCTTTAGATGATGTTTTTGACAAAGTAAAAGCCTTTAGAGCCGGAGGTGTAGATTATATTACTAAACCATTTGAATTTGAAGAAGTGTTAGTGCGGGTGCAAAATCACTTAGCATTAAGAGCAGCAGAACTCAAAAACGAGCAAATTAATGCCGAATTAGAAGACAGGGTAAAACAGCGGACAATGCAGTTGCAAATGACCAATCAAGACCTGATTAGGGAAATTGTTGAACGCAAGCAATTGCAAAATAAACTGCTGCATATGGCGCTCCATGATTCCTTAACGGGATTACCAAATCGTTCTTTGTTAATAGAGCAACTAGAAAAAGCTCTCAACAGAATGAAAGAAGATGAAAATTATCAGATTGGCATACTATTTTTAGATTGCGATCGCTTCAAAGTTGTCAATGATTCCCTTGGTCATTCCGTGGGAGATGAATTACTGATTGCTATTGCTCGTAGACTAGAAGAAGTAATTAGTGAAGTTGATACTTTAGCCAGATTAGGTGGAGATGAATTTGTTATTCTTTTAGAAGAAATATCAGATATTAATATGGCAACTTCTGTTGCTAAACAAATTCTCAATCAGCTATCAATTCCTTTTAAATTATCTAGACATGAGGTATTTATAAATGCCAGTATTGGTATCGCTCTCAGCAATAGAACCTATGACAAACCCGAATATCTCCTCCGGGATGCTGACACAGCTATGTATCGCGCAAAAGCATTAGGAAAAGCTCGTTATCATGTCTTTGACCCAGCGATGCATCAGCACGCACTACAGCTTTTACAATTAGAAAATGACCTAAGACGGGCAATTGAACGCAAAGAATTAGTAGTTTATTATCAGCCAATTATCTGTTTAAAGACCGACAAAATTGCCGGATTTGAAGCCTTGGTGCGTTGGCAACATCCAACTCGTGGTTTGGTTTCTCCTGGCGATTTTATTCCGGTAGCAGAAGAAACTGGATTGATTAGTGCTATCAACATTTTTGTATTAAAAGAAGCTTGTCAACAACTACATATATGGCAAAATATTCCTGGCATTAATCCATTTATTAGTATTAATGTCAACCTCTCAGCTAGGCTATTTTCTCATAAACAATTAATTGCAACAATTGATAAAATCTTACAAGAAACTAACTTAAACCCAGCCAAATTAAAATTAGAAATTACCGAAAGTACCATTATGGAGAATAGCGACTCTACGACAATTTTACAGGAAATTAGAGACCGGAAATTACATTTAATGATTGATGATTTTGGCACTGGTTATTCTTCTTTAAGTTATCTGCACAGGTTTCCAGTAACTGCTGTGAAAATTGACCAATCATTTATCAGACGGATGCATGAAAATCCTGAAAATATGGGTCTAGTTCCCGCCATTATTGGCATTTCTCGCTCTATGGGTATGAATGCTATTGCTGAAGGTGTAGAAACTCCGGAACAATTAGCAAAATTAAAAAGCTTAGGCTGTGATTTTGCTCAAGGTTTTCTATTCTCTAAACCCATACCCAACCACGCAGTTATGGAATTACTTGCATCTTCACCTCACTTATAATTAATTATTGATTATCTCTGAAAGGGGGTAAATTTATTAATCCCCCTTTATAGCTCTTGAGACCAATATGTGATTTACCGACGCAATTTAGCTGTGATTTTGATAAATACCAGTTTCAATAATGCAGTAGGAGTAAGAGAGAAAATGCACCAGAAAGCACAACAACTCAAGATTGTCCATGTTGCTGCTGTCAGCATATTTAGCACCATACAATTTCCGAAAAGTTTTCTTAACTCTTTGATGCCAAAAAATGAGAAAATAATTAATGTTTCATCTCTAGTGCTGCATTTATTATTTCTAATAAAGAGACAGCTTTTCTTACTTACCCTTTGCTCTCAGGTAAAAATGTAGCTTTGAGAGACTGATTTAGGGAGGGTAGGTCTGGGTTACACATCTGCGAATAGAATTCGCTAAGTACATTTACTCCTATGACTCTCAATCAAGCTAACTCGTATACCGGAAATATTTTGGTTGTTGACGATACACCAGATAACGTGCGTCTTTTAGCAGCCATGCTCACAGGTGAAGGGTATGACGTTCGCAAAGCTTTAAATGGTAAGATGGCTTTGACTGCTTGTCAACGACTTTTGCCTGACTTAATTTTACTGGATATTAATATGCCAGGGATGGATGGTTATGAAGTCTGTCAACTTCTAAAATCTGATGAAAAAACTCGCGAAATTCCGATAATTTTTATCAGCGCTCTAGATAATTTATTAGATAAAATCAAAGCTTTTGATGCTGGGGGAGTAGATTATATTACTAAACCTTTTCAAGGGGCAGAAGTTCTATCGAGAGTCAAGAGTCAACTACATTTACGTTCTCTACAAATTCAGGTAGAAAAACAAAATTTATCCTTGCAAAAAACTCTCGATGAACTAAGAAATGCCCAAACACAGTTAATTCAAAATGAAAAAATGCTGGGTCTAGGTCAGTTGGTCGCTGGCATATCTCATGAAATTAATAATCCTGTTAGCTTTATATATGGGAATCTTAAATATGCCGAAGAATATATTAATCAAATAACAGAAATAATTGAATTATATCAACAAGAATATCCCAATCCACCAGCAAAAATTCAAAAACTTATTCAAGATATAGATTTGCATTTTTTAATGCAAGATGTGCAAAATATTATCGATGCTATGCACAGGGGTAGCGAGCGAATTCGCCAGATTGTCATGTCCCTGCAGCAATTTTCTAGACAAGACACAGGTGAAATGAGGCGCGTCAATATCCATGAAGGTATCGAGAGTACCTTGCTTATTTTACAACATAAGTTACGAGAAAGTAAAATTCGTCCGGCGATTGACATTATCAAAGAATATGGCAACCTACCCTTAATTAGCTGTTATCCTAGCCAATTAAATCAGGTGTTTATGAATGTGTTAAATAATGCTATCGATGCTATAGAAGAAAAAAGTTTAAAAAATACCCAAGACAACTCATACCTACCAAATCCTCAAATTCGGATTTATACAGAATTGCCAGAAGAAAATAATGCCATTATTCGGATAGCTGACAATGGTACAGGTATTGATGAATCAGCTAAATCTCGATTATTTGACCCATTTTTTACTACTAAACCTGTAGGTAAAGGGACAGGATTAGGACTAGCAATTAGTTATCAAATAGTCGTGCAAAAACACCAAGGAAACCTGACTTATTTCTCATACCCAGGAGAAGGAGCAGAATTTGTCATTCAAATTCCCGTGAAACCAACTCCGTGAAAAATCTGTCAATTCCGCAAATTCGCAATACCAAAGGATGCAGATGCGATTATCAGCAAGCATTTCATCTCCCTATTAAGTTACAATCTGTCCTTTGCACTTGACAAGGGAGCGATCTGCGCTCCGCGCAGCAGCGAAGCTATCGCTTATAATTTACACTAGCGGCGAAGCATTTGATAATTAACCCTAGGCTCTACAACTTTATTTGCTTGGTCACTGGGTACTAAAGTCCAGCCTGCTTTTAAAAGTTTTTGGTATGTAGCCCAACCTTTGGAACCTCCAGGAATACGGTAGTCTGGTACTGTCAACTGGGAAAATGCCGTGTAGGGACGCCACGGTTCGTGGGATGCAGTCCGCAGGTGTAAAATTTTCTCTCCATCTGTACCAGAAGCAGATAACCAGCACATTTGCCTATGCATGGGAAACTCCTTTGCTTGAAAGCAATAGTCTTTAATGCATAATGACAAACTTTTGTCAAGCTTAACAGCACCCTTAAGGGTAATATTTTAGGAGATGAGGAATAGGTAATGGGTAATGGGTAATTTTCTGCCAATGCCCGATGCCCGATGCCCCATGCCCGATGCCCCATGCCCCATGCCCCATGCCCGATGCCCCATGCCCTATTCCCCATACCCTATTCTCCAACCAGCGAGTAAATTTCTGCCACTAGATGGTTGTAGGTAGAGTCTGACAAGACTGGTTGTGAATTTACCAAACAAAAGGTTTCGGCTAAATCAATCCATGACTTGCATCCCCCATATTCGCTGCGGTAGGGAATTTCATGGGACGTAGGTAATTGAAAAGTCCGCAGCAGCAGCACATACAGTGGCTGACGGGCTTTCCATTGCAAGCGATCGCTAATAAATTTCTCATTCCAAATATGGAACGGTAGCAGCCTTTGGACAATTGACTCATCACTCACGGGCAAAATATGAGTAATTTCTGCCCAACTGCCAATAGTTATTTTTTCTGGATGCCAACCAGATGTTACAGGTTGCACAGAATTAGCATACTCAGTTTTCAGTAAGAAGGGCTGTTGATGTTCGTAGGTAGGATAGAGTAAAACTTGTTGGTGGGCTACTTGGAAACGCCCAGCAACTTCATGGATACCGCCTTTGCGGAGCAACATAATTGTTTTGCCCGCTTCCAAGGCACTGACAGCAACCGCCCATTCTTTCAGGGCGTGGATAGTGGTTAATGCCATAAACTGTTAGCAGCGATGATTAAAGGTTAACAGATTGCCAAAGAATCTCTCCAAAAAACTCAAGGTCTTCTGGTGTTCACGCTAAAATTGCTGTGGTTTGTACAGTCCTATTGGTTAATCGTTTCATCAGGTAAACTGACAACAAAGACTACGGCAAATCAAGGCAGTTCTGGATTAACGGCTGTGTATCACTACCAATGGAACACTGGGAATTTCTGATACAGAAACAAGGCGAGCGGACATGGGTTCCACTCTTGTCACCCACAGCAGATATTGTGGAAGGTCGTTATAGAGTGGTTGCTCGCTCTAGCCGTGCTAACACAAATGTGGAAGTGCGAGTAATTTACTCATCTACCCTAGAAGTACCACCAAAGCGACGCATTCAAAAACGAACCCGGCGGACAAACTCCGAAGGTTTAATGGTTGTTATCCCCTTTACCAACCTCAAACCCGGTTGTTGGGAGTTGCGCTGCTCTGGAGACTTGATGTCAGATTTTATGGGCGAATCTTGGCAACAATTGGTCAAATTGGATGTGTTGCCCAAAATCCCCCAAGCGGTGACGGTGGAGCAACACCAGACACAAGTCATTACCCCACCCCCCGTGGGGACTAGCAGCCAAACAGCAAAACCGGAAATTCCGCCGTCCCCAGTCATCAGCACACCACCAGTAGCTCCGATTATCAACTTGACTCCCACGACAGAGCTACCCCCACCAGTAATTACCCCACCCCTGACAGATGCCCAAATAGCCCCAGAACCGGCAACTACTTTACCTAGTGAAACTCCTGAGATAGAGGTAGAAATCACCCCACAACTTCTGGAAGTCGCAGTTAACCCAGCAGACCCAGTAGCTAACCCAGTATGGTTGCAAGGAAAGACGGCTGAGCAGATTTTAGAAGCTTTGCTAGAAATAGCTTTACCAGAGGAAGAGCCGATACAGTTGCCAGATGCGGAAAAACCTCTCACCCCACCGATTGCACCAGCAGCTCTACCACCCTTACAACTAACTCTGGATCGGGAAATTTACGTAGCTCGCTGGGGGGAATCTGTCAATATCACAGGTGTGGTAGAACTAGCAGAACACCCAGAACCAACTAACAACCATACAAACAATCATTCAGAGCCATTGTTAACGCTGTTGAATGGGGAATTGTTGATAGAACTGCGAAACCCACAGCGTTCTCAAATATTGGCACAAGCCCGCGAGCCTTTCCCAGAGCAGTTGCTTCCTTCGGTGTTTATGAGTAGCATTGCCATCCCGGCTGACTGCCAATCTAAGCTAATTTTGGCAGATATTAGTCTTTATGGCTGCTTAGAAGGGGCAACACAGGCAACACTTTTAGCCGTAGAGTCCTTCACCATTACCGCTGATGTGTCGGAATTAATGGAGGCGATTTCTCAGCAAGCCCTACTACAGGAATTAGAATCACCAGACCCACCGCTACAAGAACCACCTGTATTTCCAGATTCCGAGGAACTAGAAGAAGATATAATACCCATCGATTTGGAATTTTTTCATCTCGCCAAACAAACAAAACCGATTGCGCCTATATCCTTGCAACCCACACCCAAAGCAGGCTTACCACCGAAACTAGAACCGCGATCGCCTGCACCACCACCTAATCCCCGCTCGCCACGTTTACCTTGGTTGCCAAAAGAACCAGAGGATATCGATAATAATACTGAAGAAACCGGGGATGATTCCCCGGAAACCACAGCATCTGAGGAAAAACAGGATGCTCTTGTGCCCCTAGACAAAGGTGAATCGGAAGCAGCTATTGTCTCGGCACTGGATGCACCAGAGGAGATAGTCTTGGATGTGGACGGTGAAAGCGTTATTATCCCGGCAACACCTCAAGAACAGGTGGAATTGGCTTTTGAGTCCTTGCATCTAGAACAGCGATTTTGGACAAGACTCAATGCTTTGGCTGAAGACAACCAGACGCCATTAACCACCGATGATACAGCCGATGAAACCTCTGAGGGGACTGAAGAAACACCACCATCAGCATTACCTGGGCTGGAAGAATCCAATACTGAGACTAGTACTCCAGAATTAAGTAACAACGAAGACGAACAAACCGCAGCAGCCCCTAGTGAGCAAACAACTGCTGAATCAGCCCAACCTCCCATAGCTTCACCACCAGCCCGTCATACTTGGAAGGCTATAGACTGGTTGGCGCAAGAGGTTGTGGTAGATGATACACCCCAAGAACCAGAACCCAAATTCTATAAGCGGCGTCCCAAACCGCAGCCAGAACAGCCACCAGCGCCAGATTTATCCGATTTGATGTCTAAAACAGCACATCCATTGCAGTCTTTACCGACTCCCCAACTGCAAGTTCCCCAGGTGGAATTAATATCTGGACAACCGCTACAACTACTGATTGAATTGGCTACAGAACGTCCTAACCTAGCAATAAAGCTCTGGATAGAGGACTACCAAACCCGCTCCTTGCTTGATGGTCCCCATTGGTTATTCGACTTAACCCCTACAGATGCGGGTACATTGGAGGTAACAACCCAATTAACCGTTCCGATGGGGTGTTTGGAAATTCGCATCGAAGCGATCGCTGTCCATCTCCCAACCCAAAACGAAAGCCACAAAGTCAGTATTGAACGGAGTGTCATTCCCCCCGACTTACCCGACTTCCCCAATCTATCCCTTGATGACTTGCTCGATGGGTAATCGGGATTGGGAATTGGGGATTGGGGGTTGCAGACAAGGAGGTATCCATTACCCCTTCGCGAACGCAGTCGCCAGGGAGCGGGAAACCAGAGAGCAGCGCTGTCTCACCATTACCATTTGTTAAAAATCTTTAGGACTTAAAAATTGTTTCTTAAATTTGCAGTAAGCTCTATGTGAATTGTCGTTTTATTTAATAGGAAACTTGATTATGGCAGCTTCTTTTTTGCCTTCGATTCTAGTTCCCCTGACTGGTCTTGTTTTTCCTGCCGTAACTATGGCAGCTTTGTTTTTATATATTGAACGCGACAGTATTTCATAAATTTCTCTTTTGGAGAGTTTGTGAAATCGCGTGTGTTTAGAAAACAGGGTTAATCATACCCAATGTTTAACGAAAATCCGCCTCTCTGCAAGAGATAGGCGGTTTTTTTCATGCTGATTCTAAAACAAATCTTTTAGAAAATTCAGATTGTTGGTGTAGGGTTCAAATCACGATTATAGAGAAGAACCTAGTCCAGCGTAAGCACCATAAAAGAAAATGCCGACAACCGTAATTACACCTAAACCTGCAACCGTAGCTACTACCCACAGGGGAATTCTTCCACTTCCTGACACAGCTTTTTCTCTCCTCCCTTAACAACAAATCAACTTTGGTTTAGTGACCAACTATTCACAGCAAAATTTTTCAATCAGACGCTATTAATTAATGGCGTCTATTTAGTTGAAGAAATAACTGGAAAATAAAATTCCCAGTACAAACACAAGCAACAATCCCAGATACAGAGAAGTTCTGTTCAGCTCTACTGGTTGAGCATTGGGGTTAGTATTTCTTTCCATGAGTCTCTCCTAGCGTTGAATAAACTGCATTGCTGCAATAGCGCCTAAGAAAAATACGGTGGGTACAGCTAGGGTATGAACTGCCAGCCATCTTACCGTAAAAATTGGGTATTGTACGGGTTGGTTAATGTTATTGCCGCTAGTCATGATTTCAAACTACTTGCCGATAAATTGTTCTACTTGTTGTTTTGATTCAAAACGGTTGTTGACAATTGGTACTTCCAGACGCTGTTGAGTAAAGTACTCATCAGGACGTGGAGTACCAAACACGTCATATGCTAAGCCAGTGCTAACAAATAACCAGCCAGCAACAAACAACGCTGGGATGGTGATGCTGTGAATTACCCAGTAACGAATACTGGTAACAATATCCGAAAACGGACGTTCTCCAGTAGAACCTGACATTTACAATCCTCCCGAATCACAGTTGTGAATGCAATTATTATCCTACAAACTTAAGAAACAGTTACAAGTCTCTCATTTTTTCCTCACGGCAATGGGAGGAGAATTACCCATTACCCATTCCCTAAGCTGCTTGACGGTCGGGTTGGTACTTCAGCAAGACACCGCGATCGCCAATCACAAAGCCCTGATCGGAGTTCAAGAACACAATCTTATAGAAGTTGGCGGGAACTTGTTCCACATCCCGGTCTTTAGCCCAGGTTTTGCCACCGTCTTTACTTACCATCAAGTTACCACTACCGCCACCGAGCCAAATTTCCTTGGGGGTGCGATATGCCATATCCAGCAAGCCCCAACTGGTAGATAATTCTGGATATTCGGCATCTTGCCACTTTTGGGTATCTTCTGGGTCAGTAAACTGTACTTGACCACCCCGCGCTAACATCCACATCCCATTTTCTGTGAAGCCCATATTTTCCACTTTACGGGAACTGTTGCGGTTGTGGGGTACCCAAGCACTTTGACCTGGTTCCCAAGTCGAGTAGAAGTTACCCTTAGCGGAAACGGCGACATATTTACCATCAGCAGAGCGTTCAAAGTTCCGCACCACACCCACAGCTTCTTCTACCTGGGCTTTCCAGTTTAAACCGCCATCGGTAGTCTGATATATAGCGCCAACATCGGTAGCCATTTCCGCGCTATTCTTACCCAGCGCTACAACATTAATCGGGTTCCCGGGTAACTTTTCACTCAAGGGAATACGTGACCAAGATTTACCTTCGTCGGTGCTATGCAGCATTAAAGAAGGTTCACCGACTATCCATCCTTCTTGACCAGAAAAACTTACTGAGTTAAAACGATACCTTTCATCATCTAGTGACAGTTCGATGGGTTGCCAAGATTCACCGCCGTCTTTGGTTTCCAGAAGGGTGGAATTACTGCCCACTAGCCAACCATGTTGGTTATTGCTAAAGGAAATATCCAGCAGTTTTGCATCACTCGGTACGGTGATGACTTGCCAGGGGTTGATGACGGTTGAGGGTATACTACTACACCCTACACACAGCAGTACAACTGCTAACAAGCCAAAAATGCGTTGCCAAACTTTCACAGGTGAATTCCTTAAAGTATTATCTGTAAGTTTTTCTAGGGTTGGTGTAGTTGATGTCGGGTGGTCAGAGGAACTCTCCACCCTACAAACACAAAGAAAGCGAGCGGGTTTTATTGTAAGCCGTAAAGACTGATAAAAAACAAAAAGGCGATCGCCAACGCACTAAATATCAGAATGTTCTTCTGGGCTGGGGTCAGGGTGTTCACACCCAAACCAAAGCCGAGATTTTCTTTAAAACCAGAAGCCTGACCCGCAGGTCCAATGTTGGAAAAAGCAGCTTTTTTAGCGCTACAAACAGGACAACGCCAATTAACAGCTAATTCCTCAAAGGGTACACCTGCGGGGACATCTCGTTTGCTGTCGCCTTTTTCCGGTTCATAAACATAACCACAAGCGCGACATTCGTAGCGGTCTAGGGGTTGAGTCTCAACAGCTGGTTCGCTCATTGCGGCACTCAATGCTTGAGCAGCAAATATTAAAGTTACGTTAAAAATTATGACACAAAGTTACACGTTTATATTCTATTTTTCTATCGCTAGGGCAACAGAATTCAATAGCTTACCGGAGGATGGTTTCAGAGTTTGGAAATATCCCATAGATATAATGTAAAAGTAAGTAACAGAGTTATTTACGCTAGAAAACGTGTTTGTCCTCAGCGGTTACGAGTATTTCCTAGGCTTCTTAATCATCTGTAGCCTAGTGCCTGCCTTAGCTTTATCGGCGTCCAAGCTCCTGCGACCCAGCAGTCGCAACCCGGAACGGCGAACCACCTATGAATCCGGTATGGAACCCATTGGTGGTGCGTGGATTCAGTTCAACATCCGCTACTACATGTTTGCACTGGTCTTTGTCGTATTTGACGTAGAGACAGTGTTCTTGTATCCTTGGGCGGTTGCCTTCCATCGCTTAGGACTATTGGCATTTATTGAAGCCCTAATTTTTATTGCAATTCTTGTAGTTGCCCTAGTTTACGCATGGCGTAAAGGAGCCTTGGAATGGTCTTGAATTCTGATTTAGCAAGCCAAAACACATCACGGATTATTAGTCCCATTGAACGCCCCACCGTCACCCAAGACCTGTCAGAAAACGTCATCCTGACAACGGTTGACGACCTCTACAACTGGGCACGGCTTTCTAGTCTTTGGCCTTTGCTGTTTGGTACTGCTTGCTGCTTTATTGAATTTGCAGCTTTGATTGGCTCCCGGTTTGACTTTGACCGTTTTGGTCTAATTCCCCGCTCCAGTCCCCGGCAAGCTGACTTAATTATCACCGCAGGCACAATCACCATGAAGATGGCACCCCAATTGGTGCGTCTTTACGAACAAATGCCAGAACCGAAGTATGTAATCGCTATGGGTGCTTGTACGATTACTGGTGGGATGTTCAGCGTGGACTCCCCCACAGCGGTACGGGGTGTGGATAAGCTGATTCCTGTGGATGTGTACCTCCCCGGTTGTCCTCCCCGTCCAGAAGCAATTATTGATGCGATTATCAAGCTGCGGAAAAAAATTGCTAACGATTCCATCCAAGAGCGGGGTCAAATCAAGCAAGTCCACCGCTACTACAGCACCACTCATAACATGAAGCCAGTACCCATTATTAATGATGGTAAGTACATGCAGTCGGAAACCCGCTTTACTCCGCCCCAAGAATTGACAGAAGCGATGGGTATGCCTGTACCACCTGCTTTGCTGACCAGCGAAACCGAGAAGGAGGAAACCAGCCGTGGCTGATGAATCTAAACCTGCACCTGCTTCGCTGGATTCACAAATTGTCGAAGCCGGTAAAACCTCCAAATGGTTAACAGAAAACGGCTTTGCTCACGAGTCCCTAGAACCCGACCATGCGGGGGTAGAGGTGATCAAAGTAGAGCGTGATTTCCTGATTCCCCTAGCGACAGCCCTGTATGCTTACGGATTTAACTATCTCCAAGTTCAAGGGGGGATTGACCTGGGTCCCGGACAAGAATTGGTCAGCATGTATCATCTGGTGAAGGTCAGTGATAATGCTGATAAACCAGAAGAAGTACGTATCAAAGTTTTCTTACCACGGGAAACCCCCAGCCTACCCTCGGTATACTGGATTTGGAAATCCGCCGACTGGCAAGAGCGGGAAACCTACGATATGTACGGGATTGTCTTTGAAGGACATCCTAACTTGAAGCGGCTGTTGATGCCAGAGGATTGGGTAGGCTGGCCTTTGCGGAAGGATTATATCTCTCCGGATTTCTACGAATTGCAAGACGCTTATTGATACCTCACCCCCCAACCCCCCTCTCCTACAAGGAGAGGGGGGCTAATTTTTCGGCGTTCCTTCATCCCCAACCCCCTTGTGCTTATGGGAGAGGGGGGCTAATTTTTCGGCGTTCCCTCATCCCCAACCCTTCTCCCTGGGGGAGAAGGGTGCTGTATAGCGGCTATTACTGATATCAATTCACTTTTCTGAGGATACAAATGCTTAGGTAGGGGGAAGCTATTGCGAAAGCCCCTACTGAGATTGTTATGTATCGCCAATTTGGTGAAATGATATTAGGGGTGGGGTTCTACATCTTACCGCTTTGCATGACTTGCTGAAGATGCTGGCGAATCTCTTGGATTTGCTCCATTTCAGTTTGGCGTAACTTCTCAAACAGTTGTATACAAGGCTGGGAATTCATTTGTTGAGCATCTTGAATGTAAGTTTCGTAAGCTCTGACTGCTTCTGCTTTGTGATGCAGTACGGTCACAAAGTCGTATTCTAAATTGTTCATCGGTTGAGAATGTCCGTTACCCGTATTTTTAGCCATAGAGTTACCCTGCTCTGGAATTTCTAATCAAGTTGTACTTGCCCTAAAACAGAGAATCATCTATCAAAGAGAATAACCAGGGCAAGAGTGCTACTCCTGAAGCAAAGCCTAAAATTCCGGATTTTCCCGAATAGTATCAAAATATGTATCCGTCTTCGCCTTTTCTCTAAACTTGGCCTCCTAAAATCCTGACGGATTTCACTGCGCTCAGGAGTCTAAAACCCTCCGGGTTTCGCCTATGCGCTCTTGATCGCACGCTCCGCGATTGCGTAGCATATGCCTGGAGGGCTATACGCTATGGCGGTTCGCTAAAATTAATCATATCCTCGCCACAGACTTCCCACTATGGTCACTCAAATACCATCCTCCAAAGACATCATCTACCCGGAAAGCGACGGACAGCCGATGGCAGATAATACCAAGCAATTTGAACTGATAGTATTAATCAAAAAGAACTTAGATTTAATATTTGCTAATGACCCCAATGTGTTTGTCGCTGGTGACTTACTTTGGTATCCTGTTGAAGGCCATCCCAATATCCGTAAAGCTCCGGATGTCATGGTAGCCTTTGGTAGACAAAAGGGTGATAGAGGTTCTTATTTGCAATGGCGAGAAGAGAACATTCCCCCACAGGTAGTATTTGAAATACTCTCCCCCAGCAATACTCACAGAGAGATGATTGAAAAATACGATTTCTATCGCCGCTATGGAGTAGAAGAGTATTATTTATATGACCCAGATACAGGGGAGTTATCAGGTTGGGTACTTACAGATGCAGAGTTACAAGCAATTAATGAAATGTCAGGTTGGGTGAGTCCCCGGTTAGGAATACGCTTTGAATTATCTGATAGCGAACTGCAAATTTATCGTCCTGACGGTGAAAGATTTCTCACCTATCTGGAATTAGACCAACAGCGACAACAAGCTCAAGCAAATGCAGAAGCGGAGCGTCAACGTGCGGAAGCGGAGCGTCAACGTGCGGAACAAGCTGAGGCTGAGCTACAAGCTTTAAGGTTGTTATTGCAAGAGCGAGGTATTAATCCTGAGCAGAATAATTTGTAATTTATCAGATGAATGAGGTTCGTAGTAAGCGTTAAAACGGTTATTTTAAGCACTCTCTGTGCTTACTACGAACTAAAAATTTACTTTTAAATGTGACACTTGGGTAATTCGTAATCATTGATATTTTATTGACACTCCCCACGGCTGAAGCCGAAGGAACGTGAATATTATGAAAATTGAGGCACTAAAAAAGCGATTAGATAGAAATCGTCCCATGACAACAATCACAATTCGATTGAAAGCCTAGAGTGGGTAGTTCTTAAACATCTAAACATGCATGTTTGGAGTCAGAGTCATCCCATTTCACAAAAATAGTGATACACATTATTTGGTATAGGGGGGGTTTCCCCGCCCTACAAGATTCTCTTGCACCAGTTAAAATAATCAGGAGGCTGCAGCCTAGGAAGAAAAAAATAAGTATTTATATCTATAGCGCTAGAGAACAAATGTACTAAATTGCCAACTCATGGAATTGCTCAAGACAGATTAGAGAAAAAATAAGTATTTATATCTATAGCGCTAGAGAACAAATGTACTAAATTGCCGACTCATGGAATTGCTCACTCCCCGTCCCTTGGCTATCTTGGCATCTTGGCGGTTAATCCCCCAGCTTATCCACCACAAAACCCGGCACCTTATAATCCTTACCCTTCACCAAACAACACTCCCGCACCGCCAGTAAAAAGCCCTTAATAGATGCATTTTGCTGCGACATTGCCAAGGCATCTTGTAAAAACGAATGCCAAGCTTCTTCTTTATTTCCGTATATTTCCAAGAGATGCAAAGCTGCAAGGTACTCTGCTAAAGGGTCTAGGGCAAACCGGATTTGATTTCTATCTGCACCAATTGTATTAATTAACCGCAAACGAGCTTCTAAGTAGTGCAACCGCTGTTCTGCATCTTCCCCATGCAATGCAACTAAGGCATCTTCCCACAATGCAGGAGCGGGACGGAAGGTTTGTTTGAGACATTCCCAAGCGATCGCTTTAGCATCTTCTTGGACAATGCGCTCATCTATTCTTTGCTCTGCCAAAGCAGCGTTAAGTTCATTCAGGTAGGAGAGCATTAAATCAGGGATATTATCAGACATGTGACCGTCTGTAGTCCCATCCTTAGCAGTTATAAGCTGTTCGGCGTAAAGTTTTGCTAGCAAGGCCGTGATGCTGCGATCGCCTACCATCATCGACAGCCGACTACAAGCGTTGAAAAACTCACTGTCGGTGAACAATTCTCGCTTACCCCGTCGCATCAAGTAAGCTTCCAGGAAGGATGATAAGCGATTTCCCTCAATTCGCAGCGGTTTTAAGGTAGTTTTCGTCACTTGTCCCAAGGTTTCCTCCGTGCGGGAGGTGACAACCAAAGCGTTAACCAAGAAATCCGCAGAATCAGGGCTAATTTGCTCGCGGGTGGTGTCGTTCAATTCCGAGAGATGGTCTACAATCACCAGAACGCGGCGCTGTCTGAGCAACCTTTCCAGTAATTCCTCAGAAACAGGTTCCGCCTGGTTGGTCAAATCTTGCAACTGTCCCCGAATAGCTGCAATCAAGGGTGAATTATCCTCTGCTGGCGGCAAGTCTTCCTCAATTAATACTGGTATCATTTTGTGTTCGCACAGCCGGGAATCTAGTTGGTCTGACATCGCCCAAAGAGCTAATTGACAAGCAAGAGTGGTTTTTCCCGCGCCACCTTCACCCGAAATTAGTAATGTACCGCGCTGTTTTTGGAACCCGTCTTGTAACTCTTTAGCGGTGAGTTCGGGGATGGTTTGACCATCGAGAACCACGGGGATAGGGATATAAACCTGTCTAGCACGGACGGTATTCTTGTGTTGAAATTCCTGCCGCACTGATTTGAGGTGATAATCTACCCAACCATCTAGAACTCTGGGGTGGTAATGGAAAAAGCTGACAAATAAAGCCGTCCGTAGTGGCAGATGTACCCCGGAGATACCAGGTATGGGTAAAGGAATGTCAGTATAGGGTTTGAGGGCGTTGTTAATTCGCAACAGCAACAGAGGACGCACCTGCAGCAGGAATAACCACAGGGAAGGGAAGAAGATAATATATATCAGTCCTCCCAACGCCCATTTATTCTGCATTAGCCAGTGGAAAATATCCGCGTTTCTTCTAGCTTTCAGAGCATCTAAAGATAAGCGGACATTCGCCACCGCACCTTCAGGAAATACGTGTCCGGGAGAGGCTTCGAGAATTTTGACTGCTGCTTCTAATTGGGCGATCGCCTGATTTAAATCTCTAACAGATATTCCTGTGGTTTTTGCCTGATTTTGCAAGCTATAGGCAATACTTCCGATAGCATAAGCAGCGCTACTGCGGACACCTTTATCTGAGTCTTCTAGTAATGGCAGCAAGTCACCCAAAACCCCCTTCGCATCCGCTCCCATATTCCCCAAAGCCTCCGCAGCACTGCGTCGCACAGCTTTATCTTGGTCTTGGAGCAATTCCTTCATCTGGGGGATAGCAGCTTTCGCGTCCCTACCAATATTTCCCAAAGCCGCTACCGCACTACTGCGGACATCCTTATCTTCATCTGTGAGTGCTTTTTGCAATTCTGGTACTGCAGCTTTGGCATCCATACCAATATTACCCAAAGCATAGGCAGCACTACGCTTGACTCTTTCATCAGTATCCTTCATTGCTGCCCGCAACTGGGGAACCGCTACCTTAGCATCTACACCGATACTCCCTAAAGTACTTGCCGCACTACTTTTCACACCTTTATCAGTATCAGGATTCTGTAGTAAGGCAATCAAATCATCCACAGTTACCTTAGCGGCTTCACCCATATTCCCCAAAGCTGCCGCTGCATTCCGCTGTACCCGCTTATTGTCATCTTGCAGCGCTGCTTGCAATTGTGGTACTGCAGCTTTTGCATCTACCCCAATATTACCCAAAGTCGCCGCTGCACTCCCACGCAACCGTGCATCTGCTTTATCTTGCAAAGCTTTAATTAAATCAGGGACAGCATCCTTAGCTTCCGCATCCATGTTCCCCAAAGCATCCACAGCCCGCCAGCGCACATCTGGATCTTGGTCTTGCAAGGCTTGTTTTAAAGCCGGTACCGCAGGCTGACCAATTCTCCCCAAAGCGTCCATTGCACCCTGACGCACCAGCAAATTCTCATTTTTTAACGCCTTAATTAACTCCCCAACAGCAGGGGCGCCAATTTTTTCCAACACATCCAGGGTATCTTCCCGGTCTACCTCGTCATTACTCTTGAAATTCTCCAACAGCAGGGTGACATTACCAATTGTCAAAGTTTGCGCCCAACTGCTAGTAGTTATCAATAATGGCGGCGCCAAACACAACAAAGCAATAGCTAGTTGCGAAGCCAGAAATCCTAACTTGGGGGAGATGCTTTTAATCACGGCGGTATGTTCAGAGAGAGTGCTGTCTGTTTATACAACACGGACTTCTGGTTTTCCGCGAAAAAACACTGCTATTTTTATCTTCGGCACCCTGTACAGTTGGGTGAAGTCAATATAGGATTTCCTAGTTTGTTGAAGTGCAAGAAGGACTAACGAACCACAGATAAACACAGATGCACATAGATATTTCAACTTTCTATGAGAACGGCTATAGTTCCAAAAAGCATAAAGATTAATATTTGATTTATGATTTTTTGGGAATTACTAGAGAAGCTAGATAATCTTGCTCAAATAGCACCAAACTTTATCATTGACTATCCCGTCAGCCGATAAACCAAGGCGGGTTTGAAAAGCTTTGACTGCTGCGGTGGTTTGAGAACCAAAATCACCATCAATAGGAGCATGATAGTCATGAGTTTTCCGCAATTTTTGCTGCACAATCACGATCAATTCACCCTGACTACCGGGAAGCAAAACAGGCATATCCACCGGCGCATCTTTGTAAATAGCCCGCCAAGTGCGGTCGTCCACAATGCCTGTTGTAGGCAGAAATACACGGTTTTGGAAGGCTTTAACAGCAGATGTCGTCGCCACAGCAAATATCCCATCTACCGCAGCTACATAACAATATCGTTGCATCAGAAGTTGTTGTAGTTCTCTAACAGCATCTCCTTGAGCGCCTTCCTTAAGTACAGGCAGGTTGAATTGAGGTTGATGAATTAATGGATTTGTAACAGCTTGCATAATCCTGGCTCCGAAGATTAACCTATATATTCATAATCAAGTAATATCGCTGTTTTTCGAGCTAAATATGTGAAGTAATAAGCTGTACAACGGCAAAAATCTGTAAAGATATCAAAAAGATTTGCAGCAGCATAATTACGTGTGGGCATAAGTAAACACCACATCCACATCCGGGGTTGCAAGGTATGAATAAATAGGCGCGGTTCTGGTAAATTTAGCTGTTTATAACAGTCGCCCTGTAACTGAAAAGCTCGCATCTGGTCGGTGTTACCGTCAAAAATAACGTAGTAGGGGATACGCAAAATTCGTTCATAGACTTCCCAGCTTAAAATTAAGAGCTAAAGCGCTTACTACGAACCGAATACTTGTATATTTATCGATTGCTATCGCTTTAGCAATGCCGGAATCTGTAATGCTGGTTTCTGAAAGCGGTATCGTGGCACCGGATAGCCTGCGGCAAAGCGTACGTAGCGGATATGTAGTTCGTCATCCCCACAGATAACATATCCGTTACATCCGTTACCCATCCGCTGCCGCATCCGTTGCCGCGTCAGTTTTCTGTCCTCTATCGTGCAAAAACTCACCTAAATACAACCGGACAAATTCTTCCGCAGCGGTAGGATTAATTGTCTCCAGTGCTTGAGCTATATCAGCAATGGTATCCCCTGTAGGGTCGATTTGTCCGTGAAACCACCGTCCAACATTTGAGCGCCTGGTGTCCATCGCTACTGCTAGCCGATTTTGCGTAATACCATAGGTTTTTAATACCTGCTGAAGAGCTTTGCCTACTTTTCCCATACCCCTAATCGTGTCAGAGGCTGATGATTGAGTAAATGTCTCGTATATGGAGACATTTATGATGTAAGATGTTATTGTCTCCACATATGGAGACAAATTAATGAGTAGAAATCAGGGAAAACCTATGCTCAAAAGCTTTCTCCCCAACGACAAGGAAATGCCGGAAATTCGCGTCTCCCTGGAAATTTCCACCACCACTATCCCAACAGAGAACCCGTCAAAATCCTAGTTGTAGGTTCCCCCAGAGGAGTGAATAACATCATCCACACCCTGTATCGGCTGCACTTTGCCGAAGTAACCGAAGGGAGTCCCCTACAACCCACAAAAAACCCCGGTGAATTCATGAGCATTCTTATCCGCTACCTCACCACCATGAGTCATTAGTATAAAATTTATACCATTTCACGAAAATAGTAGGGGCGGGGTTTCCCCGCCCTAGGCAAGATATTTGTATCAGACCTAAAGTAAAATGGTATTACGGACAAGTAACGAAAAATCAACCTTACAATCGGAATCTCGTTTGATTTATCAAAAAATTTGGCGTTGCTGAACAGCGGGTATGAATTATCAAATTCACCCTCTATGGACTGACACCAAAAGAAATTGACTTGATGTGGAAAACAGCACCACCGCGAATGCCAATTACACCATTTTAGGAAACACCGGGCGGGGAAACCCCGCCCCTACAACAAATAATATGTATCACTATTTTTGTGAAATGCTATTACACCATTGCTATCAAAATAATAGACGCAATCTGCACTCCTCTTCCCTTGGCGCCATTGGCATCTTGGTGGTTCGCTAAAATTAACCATATCCCCACCCCCAAAACCCTCACAATGGTCACTCAAATACCGTCCTCCAAAAACATCATCTACCCTGACAGCGACGGACAACGAATGGCAGATAATACAGAACAGTTTCACTTAATTGTCTGGATTAAAGAAAACCTAGAATTATTATTTGCCAATGACCCCAATGTATTTGTTGCTGGTGACTTGCTTTGGTATCCCCAAGAAGGAAATAATAATCTCTGCCAAGCACCAGACGTAATGGTAGCCTTTGGCAGACCAAAAGGATATAGAGGTTCATATAAACAGTGGGAAGAAGAGAATATTCCTCCCCAAGTAGTGTTTGAAATTTGGTCACCAGGAAACCGCATTTCCAACATGGCAAAGAAACTAGAATTTTACGACCGCTACGGCATAGAAGAATATTATTTATATGAGCCTGATGTTGTAGACTTAACAGGTTGGCAGCGTCATAATTCCCGCTTAGAAGTCATTGACCAAATGCCAGGATGGGTAAGTCCCCGCTTAGGAATACGATTTGAATTATCTGATGGTGAATTCCATCTTTATCGACCTGATGGTGATAGGTTTATTACCTTTGTGGAACTAGCACAGCAACGAGAACAAGAACGTCAACGCGCTGAACAAGCAGAAGCACAATTACAAGCCTTACGGGCTTTACTTCAAGAACGAGGTATTAATCCAGACGAACTGTAACCATAGTTAATTTATCGGAATTCTCACAATGGTCACGCAAATATCATCCGCCAAAAACATTATCTACCCCGACAGCGACGGACAACCAATGGCAGATAATACTAAACAATACCGCTGGATCGTAACTATTCAAGGCGGACTAGATACCTTATTTCAAAATGACCCTAACATCTTCGTCGCTGGTGACTTACTTTGGTATCCCGTCGAAGGCGATCCAAACAACCGCAGAGCGCCAGATGTCATGGTAGCCTTTGGTAGACCAAAAGGTGATAGAGGCTCCTATAAACAATGGGAAGAAGATAATATTCCTCCACAGGTAGTATTTGAAATTCTTTCCCCTGGGAATACTGCTAAAGAAATGATCAACAAATACAGGTTTTATCAGCGCTATGGCGTGGAAGAATACTATTTATATGACCCAGACACAGGGGAGTTATCAGGCTGGTTGCGTTCTGGCGATGAATTAGCAGAAATTCCCGAAATGGTGGGTTGGGTAAGTCCTCGCTTGGGGATACGATTTGAATTATCTGGTGAAGACCTAGTAATTTATCGTCCCGATGGACAGCAGTTTCTCACCTATGTAGAACTAGACCAACAACGACAGCAAGCTGAAGCTAGAGCCGCACAAGAACGTCAACGCGCTGAACAAGCTGAAGCACAATTACAAGCCTTACGGGCTTTACTTCAAGAACGAGGTATTAATCCAGATGAACTGTAAATTAAAATCAACACTTACCTCTCTTCCATCTTCTATCTTCTATCTTCTATCTTTAAGAGCGTGTCCTCCACCCAACCCATAACCCTCCAAACCCAACAAAATGCGGAACGTCTCGACCGCTACCTATCCCAGCAACTACCTGAACTTTCCCGTTCCCGCATTCAACAACTCATCGAACAAGGTAACGTCCAACTCAACAGCAAACCCTGCACATCTAAAAAAACTGCAGTAAAAATAGGCGATATCATCTCAATAGAAATACCAGAAGCTACACCCCTAGAACTAAAAGCCCAAGACATCCCCCTAGATATTCTCTACGAAGACGACTCCCTGCTCATCCTCAATAAACCCGCTGGATTAGTCGTTCACCCCGCACCCGGACACCCCGACGGCACCCTAGTTAATGCGCTATTAGCACACTGTCCCACATTACCAGGTATCAACGGTATCCAGCGACCGGGTATTGTGCATCGACTGGACAAGGATACAACAGGTGCGATCGCGATTGCTAAAACCGAGCAAGCTTACCAACATCTCCAAGCCCAACTCCAGGCAAAAACTGCCCAAAGAGAGTATCTCGGCGTCGTCTACGGTGCCCCCAAAACCGAAAGCGGTTCTGTTAATCTCCCCATCGGAAGACACCCCGTAGACCGCAAAAAAATGGCAATAGTCCCCGTCGAACAAGGTGGTCGTCCTGCTATCACCCATTGGCGAGTCAAAGAACGCCTCGGTAACTATACCCTTATCCACTTCAAATTAGAAACCGGACGTACCCATCAAATTCGCGTCCACAGTGCCCAAATAGGTCATCCCATCGTCGGCGACCCCGTTTATGGTTCCGGTCGTTCCATTGGTGTAAATCTCCCAGGACAAGCACTCCATGCCTGGAAATTACGCTTGCAACACCCGATTACGCAAGACTTGATTGAAGTACAGGCTACACCACCGCCAGTATTTACCACAGTTCTAGAAGTTTTGAGAAAAAGAGTTCTGGTGAAATAGGTAATGCCCCATGTCCCATACCCAATGCCCAATGCCCAATGCCCAATGCCCAATGCCCAATGCCCCATGCCCCATGCCCCATGCCCCTAATTCCAATACTAAGCGCGCACAAGTAATGAGATACCTAGAGAAACTCCTAAATAACCCAATACCTATGCGCGCCAGAGAAATGATTTCCGTCTAGCTACTAGATAACAGCAGCGGCACAGTTTTTACTTGATACCTGCCAGTCTGCGATAAGGCACAGACTTGTCGATATTGATGTTGGTAGCGGAAATCTTGGGAGGTAGATTTCCGGCTGCACTTGGCAAGGCTCTGGCCATATCGAGGAAATTAGCTGGTGAACCAGCCTTGGGCTGCTTCTCTTGGGGAATAAAGCGGCGGACGGTGGTTTGCCAAATAACTTGGGGGAAGCCTAGTTGGGCACGGTAGTAAGCATCGTAGCGGGGAGAGGAGATGTTGAAGGGAACTTCGCTAGCTCCAGAGTGCAGCACACGACGACGCTGATAAGGCACAATAGCGTCACCAAAGTTTTCCAGGTACTCTTGGCTGTTAACCAGGTCATCGATGAAGCCTTTGATGCCTTTGGTGGCAACTACGATAGACCAAGCGATTTTTTCGCGATCGCTATAAACATCGCGTCCTAGAACACGCTGTACGGTCTGCTCAACAAAGCGATAGTTGCTGTTGAGGTCGTAGAAGCTTTTTCTGTAGGTGTTGGATAACACCAAACCACGAATGAACTGGCGCACCGTGATTTGTCCGCTACGCAGTTGCGACTCCAGGAATTTTTCCCGGTCAGCCTTAAAAGCATGGAAGAAAATCTGACGGTATGCAGCCTCAATCAGGGCATCCATATCCGCAGGAGACAGCAGGTTATCAGTGGTAAAAATTCTGTAGTCCTTGTCACTTCCTACATCGTATCCATCTACACGCTGATTTTGTGTTGAAGGGGCATATGTTAACAGTGGAATTGCCACGCTTAAGCCTCCGTGTTCTTAATGAAATTTAACAAGTTTAAAACACATATTAAGGGAGTAAATTGACCAGAACTTGTGGAGTCTGATAAAATTTCACGAAACTTAACTTTGTGCAAAAATAAGTTTCTCTTCCACAAGAAATTATATCCCTGGATTCAAAACGTAGCTTATCAGTAAAGTGACTGCGGCAATTCCTAAGAATCATAACAATCAATACTCAAGGGACAAGATTTCAGCACTGACCCTTGAGGGTTAACCATTTACCAACCAAGAATTGAATAAACCGGCTGATTGCTCTCGACTCCCTGCTGTTGTGGGGATGTCATCTCTGCATTGGGAACTTCTGCCTCAGCTTCCACACGAGTTTCGGTACAAAAAGATGCTGTACTGAAACCACCGAATCGCTTAACAGTGCTGGTTCGCATCCGGATGTTCGGACTTGCAAACCAGAAACGCTCGCTAGCACTCATTGTTTCGTAGTCGGTTGTCAGCACCAGTCCATCTTCCTCATCCATATGAAAGCTCCCGACAACAGGTACTATCTCTGCGTAGCCTCTTTCTCGCAGTAATCTACCTTGTCTGGGGTTGTCGGTATCGGGGATAATGGCAAAAATTGTTTTGCCTTCATGAGAACCTTCCCCCTCTCTGTCCCAAGCCATAGAACCTAGCCAAGTCACGCGGGAACCCCCCACAGACAAGCTGGGGTCAATTTCATGCATCTCGCACAGCGCAATAATTTCTGGGTGGTCTGCTGCCAGATTTTCTACCAAAATGTCAGAATCACCAATCTCAGCCCGCTTAAATGCCAAGTGATGGGTTGTGCGAGAAGAGCGCCACCGACCAGCACTAAGCTGAAAAAATTCTATCGCGTCCATCTTGACTCCTGGGGATGATGCTTTACGGATTTTTTATTTCTACAGTTGAATTCTAAGGTACAGCAAAACAATTTGCTTGTTCCCCAATGGTGAGTCTACCAGTCCAACCGCCCTGGGTGATTCTTGAACTCGATATTGGGGACAGGCGGACATATTAAGGACTTTCTACTCAAAACGGATAAACCCAGCACAAATGCTTATCAACTTTAGAAGAATTGTAAAGTTATATTTCTATGATTAATCATTGCTTGACAAGGTAGACAATTTAATATCTTGATGCTAGACTGGAAAAAATCGAAATTATACATGTAATCCAGTCGTTCTCTTCTCCTACGTGTAATCCTTGCAACTAATCTGAGGAGTGAATTATGAACTTCCCCACCGAATTGACCGTAGAGCAGCAGTTTCGCTTACAAACCATGAAGCAGCAAGTTGCGGGATTAACCCGTGAACAAGCGCAAGAATACTTATTAGAAGTATTACGGCAGATGATGGTGAAAGATAATTTAGTTAAACAGCTGCTCAAACAAAGCTGATAATTAGTCATCCATGATTAATTAAGACTTACGCAACTGGCACATTGATGATAGTTATTAGTAAGCGTTTAAACGCTTATTTTAAGCACCCTCTGTGCTGACTACGAACTGAAAATTTACTTTTAACGGTGACACTTGCGTAAGTACTTCTATTGTCTCTAAACCAAAATGATTTGAGATTTTGAATTTTTAATCCAAAATCCAAAATCCACGCATCCAAAATCCCAAATTGAGTCATTCCAAGACAGCTAACACTGACTTGGGTAATAACTTATCCTTAAACCAGACAATTCTTGCAGGTACATCATGCAATTTTACCCCCGCTTTATCCAAGTTTAAGCGCTCAGAAATTGCCAAAATTAAATTATCGCATCCAGCCTTTCTTACTTGAGAAAATTTCTTTTGTAAATATTCCGGACGCCAATAACCGACAATTTCTAGTAAGAAACTTCTGCCATCAGGATGTACCAAGCGAAAGTCGGGAATCATCACACTACCAGGAATAGGAATTAAATCAACTTCTCGCTCCAAAACCCAATCACTTTTCAGTCCATCCCACTTATCAGCAAACGACGCTTCCAACATACTATCGTAAGGCTTACCCTTGGGGTAGTGAGACACCAAACCACACTCAGAATGTAGCGTAAACCTGCCAGTTTTCCAAGTTTCTGTATAAACATCCCGCGTTTGCAAAGTCGCTGCTAAACTCCATTTAGTAACATGTAACAGCGCCGGAATTAACTTAGAAATTGCCAACCCATAGCGCGTACTGGGAGTAAACAAACTCACCGGACCATCGATAGTAATAGTAAACCCGTGGTCAGCATCCCCCTCAATATAAGCCATTAATTGAAATAGCTTCAAATAGCGGAACAAAAGCTTATATTCCCCCGGAACATTGCGATGAGCATTAATAATAAGCTGACTAGCCTTATAAAACACCCCCTGCACCTGCGATAAATTATAACGATGCAACAAATCCTCCGCTGTAGGGACATCAAAAGCAGTCAAAATCTTATTTTCCGACAAATCAGCATATAACCCAGAACGCACCTGTTCCGGTAAAACCTCCCTCTCCAACTCCCGACTTAAATCATCAGCAACCTTCCCCAAATTCACCTGAGTCATTTCCCGACTCGGAGAAGAATTAGCAGCCAAAGAAAACACCCGTTCCCGTAACATTTGCGGTTCCAGCGGACTCACCACCTCAAAAGTACAAAAACCACTCCTTAAAAGATGTCCCAAACCCCGCTTAATCTTAAAATTAGTATCATCCCCCTCCAAATCAGCCAGCTTTCTATCCAACTCCCCCTGACTCTTTCCCACAGCCTCCTGAAAACAATCAATTAACTCCCCCGCTAACCCCAAATTACCCCGATCAATCTTCAATCTCTTCGGGATTATCTCCTCCCCATTCAGACGATGAATCAACAACTCCGTCGGTAACATTTTGATTTTGGATTTTAGATTTTGGACTTTGGACTGTATACTTAATTTCTAACTGCTCAGCCGCCCTTGGTACACTCTTTTTCCTAACACCATAAATCGGCTGTACAACACCCAAATTCCCTTTTCTCTCCCTCTTCTGTTCGCGCTCTTCGCTTCTATCTCCTGCGGAGAGGCTCCGCGAACGTGGTTCATTTCCCCTAACTCCCCTTCTCCTCACCGAAGTACCCTCCTCACTCGTATCTTCCGCCACCACCTCATACAAAATCGCCTGCTTATTCTCCTCACTCCCCTTCCTTAAAACCCTTCCCAACCTTTGAGTATACTCCCGCGCCGAACCAGTACCAGAAAGAATAATCGCCACCCTAGCCGCTGGAACATCAACACCCTCATTCAACACATGAGAAGCCACCAAACTCTTATACACCCCCTCCTTAAATTTAGATAATATTTCATGCCTTTCCTTCACCGGAGTTTGATGGGTAATAGCCGGAATCAAAAACTCCTGAGAAATCTTATAAACCGTGGCATTATCAGCAGTAAAAATCAAAGTTCTCTGTGGATAATGCTCCGCCAATAAATCAGCCAAAACCCTTAATTTCCCATCCGTACCAATAGCAATTTCCTTGGCTTCTCGGTGGGCTAACATTGCCCTTCTTCCCCCTTGAGAACGGGCACTCATTTGCACAAATCTTTGCCAGCCTTGAATACTTCCCAAGGAAATTTTTGCCGCCTTTAAAAAATCATTTCGTAATTGAATTAACTTGTTATATTTCTCCCTTTCCTGTTGGGATAACTTGACTTTAATTTGCACAATTTCATGCTGTGCTAACGCCTTTCCCGCCAACTCTTCAGCAGTTTTGCGGTATACTTCTCTACCAATTAGTATATTTAATTCAGTATGTTTACCATCAGTGCGCTCTGGTGTCGCCGATAAACCTAGACGATAGGGAGCGATCGCATACTCGGCAATTACCCTATTAAAATCTGTAGGCAAATGATGACATTCGTCAAAAATTATTAAGGCATATAAATTTCCCAGGGTTTCGGCGTGGATTGCCGCACTATCGTAAGTCGCCACCAAAATGGGTGTTTTATCCCGCGAACCACCCCCCAGCAACCCCACATCTGCATCGGGAAACGCCGCTTTCAGGTGAGCATACCACTGGTGCATCAAATCCAGCGTCGGCACCACAATCAGCGTCGTGCGTGGCGTCGCTTGCATGGCCATTTGCGCCAGATAAGTCTTTCCCCCTGCCGTCGGAAGCACCACCACCCCCTGTCTACCCGCCAACTTCCAAGCCGCTAAAGCCTCCGTTTGGTGAGCATAGGGTTCCATTTCCAAACTAGGCACCAACTCCAGCGGATAAAACCCCTTCGCTTCGTCAATAAACTCAGTATTTGACCCTTGCAGAGCTTCCACCAAAGGACGGTAATCAATAGCGCGGATGCGGAACTTCTCCACCCGGTCGTCCCAGGTAGCGAAATCCATCCAGGCTCTACTACGGGGTGGGGGGTGTAAAATCAGGGTGCCACGGTCGAAGGTTAAGGTGGGGGTACGGGGCATTGGGAATGGGGAAGTGACAGCAATTTTATGTAACCACAGATGAAGGATGTTTGCGCGGTGGTGGTTCTTCTTTGCGCTTTTGCGTATGCAGCGTGAGAATGAGAAAGGGCGGGGAAACCCCTCCCCTACAGGGGTTATGGGCTGGGTGTGTGGCACAGATGTCTGTCGCTTTGCGATACCTCAGCATTTGTCCGTAAATAATCCCGCACCCAATTACAGGCATAATCTAGTTCATTGAGGGCGCGAATTTGCTTTAAATCCCACAAAATTACCGTACTGTCATCGCTACCAGATACCAGAAAGTTGCCATCCGGACTAAACGCCAAGCTAGCAACTATGCCCCGATGTCCTGGTAAATTCCTACTCAACTCACCTGTGACATACCACATTTTTATCGTATTGTCAATACCTGCTGTAGCAATTCTACTGCCATCTGGACTAAATGCTACCCGTGTCAACCCTCGACTCTGTGCTGGAATAGTTTTGATTAAGCTGCCGTCAAGGCGCCAAAGTTTGAGGGTATCATCTCGACTGGCGGAAGCGACCATATTCCCTTGGGGACTAAAGGCTACTCCCCACACTCCACTTTGACTTCTTAGGGTGGCGATCGCTTTGCCGTCCTTTGTCCATAGTTTAGCGGTACCATCTTCACTAGCCGAGGCAAGAATATTACCTTGGAAAGAGAAGGCTAATTTCCAAATTCTCTCATTGTGAGCAACAAAGCTATGCAGGAGTTTCCCGTCAATACTCCAAAGTTTGATGGTTCTATCATCTCCCGCTGAGGCGATGGTTTTGCCATCCAGATTAATCGCCACCCCATAAATGCTAGCCTGATGTCCCGTCAACGTCCGCAGAAGTTTTACAGAGGGTTTCTCTTTGTCACCCAAATCCCAAAGCTGAACAGTACCGTTAAGACCGCCAGTCACCATTATCCGACTGTCTGGACTAAATGCCACACTGCGAAACCCAGATTCTTTTGCCTGGATGGTTTTTATGAGCGTACCATCTGCTCGCCACAGTTTGAGGGTGTCATCACCACTAACGGTGGCAATTAGCTTACCATCTGGGCTAGTGGCAATATCCCAAATAATGTCCTGATGACTGTAGAGCGGTTTTAATAAATATTTGTTACGCTGCCAGAGTTTCACCGTGCCATCCTCACTCGCGGAAGCAGCCATCAGACCATCAGTACTCAATGCTACGTCCCGAATCACCGCATTATGCTGCTTTAAAGTTCTGATCAAGGTGCCGTCTGCCTTCCATAACTTGACGAAATTATCTGTACCGCTGGTGGCAATATATTGACCGTTGCCACTACAAGCGACTCCCAGAATTGGACTTTCTCCTTGCAGGGTTCTGGCTAAGGTGCCGTCTAGATGCCACAGTTTAGCAGTGCGATCGCTACTCGCTGACACCAGTAAATTGGTTGTTGGACAAAATGCCACACCCCAGACAGGTGCTTGATGTCCTTGTAGGGTTTTGAGCAGCCTGCCATTAATATTCCACAACTTGACTGTATTATCGACTCCAGCGGACGCAACCATCTGGCTGTCAGGACTAAAAGCAACAGCCCAAACCGCTTTTTGATGTCCTGTCAACGTTGTTTGTAATGAGCCGTCAAGCCGCCACAATTTCACCGTTTTATCTGCACTGGATGAAGCAAGTAGCTTACCGTCGGGACTGATAGCAACTCCCCATACTGCTGCTTTATGTGCCGCAGTCGTTTTTAGGAGAGTACCATCAACACGCCAAAGTTGGATTTTGCCATCTAAACTACCGGAAACTATCATGTCACTTTGGGGACTAAAGGCAACCCGAAACACTGTCGCCTGATGTTTCAAAATCTGGAGTAACGTACCGTCTCGTTTCCAGATTCTCACGGTTTTGTCGATACTCCCCGTCGCCAATAACTTCCCATCCGGACTGATAGCGACGCTTAAAACACCGCCCTGATGCCCGATGAGGCTGTTAAATTCGTTGGTGCGATAAACTGCTTGCCGCAAAGCGGTTTCCACCTCAGAGGATGTTTGGACATCAGTATCCCGCAGATTTTGCAGACGGACTTTAGCTTTAATGGCGGCTATCATGGCATCTATTTGGCGGTTGGAAGCAAATAATCCTTGGGACGATGAAGCCAAGGCTTTGATTTCGTTTATCCTGGCTTGGTGTTCGCTTTCGGAGGCTTTGCGGTATTGGAAGAACGTGGTAATTACCAAAGCCAGAGACACAACTAATCCCGTTGTCACCGCACCGAGAAAATATCTTTGTAATTTAGCGGCTTTTTGCTGCTCAATCAGTTGTGCTTCCACAGCTTTAGTCCGTTCAGCCTCTAGCGCTAGTTGTACTTCTTTCCTATCTAATTCTTGGCTATAAGCTAAAAACTGATAATCTAAATCGCTTAAACTTTTACCCTGCGCCCATTTTTGAGCATCTTTTAAGGCTTGTCCCCGCAGTAGTCGGGAAAAATCTGTTTGGTTTGAAGCTATCCAAGCATCAAACGCTTGGGAATAGGGACGCAGTAAACCTAATTGTTTCTCTACCCATTCGAGGTTAAAAACTTCCTGATAAATTCGGTTTTTTACTCTGAGGTATCCCGCGTGTTTTTCGACTAAACCAGAGAGAATTAATTCCGTTTGTTCGCGACTATCATCACTTTCTACGGACGGACAGCCGTCCGCCCCTACAGACTGTAAAATTTGCTGATAAATCCCCAACAATCTACCGCATGATTGCTGGTTGTAGAGAATGCGCGAGCGTATTGTCCGCAAGTGTTCCGGCTCATCCTTAGTTTCCCAATTATCGATGATAGCGGCAACGGATTTTGTAACGGATGAAGCGGATGCAGTCACTAATTTACAAAGCTTTTGGGTGAGAAATGGCTGTCCTCCCGTCCAAGCTAATATTTCCGCCATCACAGAAGACGGATTACTTACATAACCCTCTAATCCCTGGATTAATGGTTGTGCTTCTTCTAATTTAAAACCCTGTAATTCTATCGCCCTACCAATATTAAATGGTGTCCGCTGTTTATCAGCAATTAAATCACTAGGTGTAGCGACGCCACAAATCGCAAATGTCAGGCGATTATATGCGGTATTTATTGCTCTTTGATTATAACAAAACCGAATTAAGGCAAAAAAATCATCTACGGCAAAATCTAAACTGAGTATACTGTCTATTTCATCAATAAATATCACTAATTTTTCTGAAGGTAATTGCTCTATCAGCAACTTTTCAATAAAATAATTTAACCGTTGCAAAAATGATAAATCTTCTTCTTCTTTCCACCAAGCTTTTAAATTTAATTTGCCTAATAAATTAAAGCCTCGCCATAATTGGGTGACAATTCCTTTATACCACTGGAGGGGGGTAATATTTTCGTTCCCTACACTTGTCATATCTACAGTGGTACATAAGTATCCTTCTTGTTGTAATCTATTTTTAGCGCGTACTAGAAGCGAGGATTTGCCCATTTGGCGAGAGTTAAGAACATAGCAAAATTCACCTGCTTTTAAGGCAGTATAAAGTTCATTGTCTGCTTGTCTGACCACATAAGTAAGTGCATCTTTGATGAGGCTTCCGCCTACTTGGTATTTATAATTAGTCATTAGTTATTAGTCATTAGTTATTAGCGTAGGATGTGTTAGCGAAGCGTAACGCATCCTCCAGTTTATTTTAACGAATGATTTAGGACTTCTATAGTCATTAGTCATTAGTTATTATTCATTAGTTTGTAGGGTGCGCTCTTACGGAACGTCGTAACGCACCAAAGCCTTGAAAATGGTGCGTTAGCGAAGCGCTAACACACCCTACGTATCTCTTCAAAAATCAAATATGATTCCAATATAGTTGTTAGTCATTAGTCATTAGTTATTATTCATTAGTCATTCTCCGTGTATCCGTGCCTCCCTCTGTGCCCCTATTCCCTAATCCATAATTTAAATCAGAACTAACATAGGTGCGATCGCTCTCTATTCTTTTGGATTGATTAAGTGCCTGATTAGCAGCGTTTACCAAAATATTTGGGGAATCTTGTGGCTGAGGAATGGTGCAAGCAACTCCTAAGCTAATAGTGATAACTCTAGAGTTAAATCCATCGTAGTTAGAATTATGTAAAATTCCTAGTTTTTTCACTTCTTTGCGGATTCTTTCCGCGAGTTTAAAAGCAATGAAAGCGTTTCTTCTAGGTAAAATAATCGCAAATTGTTGGTAATCGTAACGAGCTACGATTCCTAATCGAGAGTAGATCAATGAGGGACGCTTCACCCAATTTTCTATAACTCTACTGACTTGCTGTAAACAATAATTTGCTGCTTCTTTACCTTGAGATTCACTATAAATTCTAAAATAATCGATTTCACATAAAATAAGTGACACAGGCACTGCCTCCTCTGCTAAAGCTTGCCAATTTTCTTCCAGATATGTGTCAAAATAGCTCCGGTTCACTAGTTTTGTCAGGTCATCTGTAATAGATAATTGTCGCAATTTTAAATTTTCTTGCTGCAACTGTACCAGCTTATCTTGTAAAGACAAATCATCCCAATTTTGAGAAGCAAAATACTGCCGATACAAATCGCAGGAAATTCTACATTTATTCCCATTTAATTTCACCATACCCATGCTTTCTAGTTTGTAGGCTATTATGTGTTCTAATTCGACATCATCGCCACGAGCAATTACTTTTTTCAAGGCTGTTCTTAGTGACTGATTATTCTGAACATTAGCTAATAAATTCCGCAAATAATCGCTAAAAATACCTGTTAGCGTCGGAGCTTCATGTAATAGTTGCTCTAAATTTAATTGCGGATATTTAACTAAATTATAGATAGCAAGTCGGACTAAATAGGGATGTCCTCCCAACATTTTTTGTAGAGACTGTACTTTCGCCGTCTCTACTGTCCAATCTAGTCCATGAAGCTGTGCTAAATGCTGAATCTGCTCAGTTGTAAATTCTGGTAACTGAATAGCTATCCCGACGTTAAAAGGAGATTGATTAATATTTAAGGTAATATAAATTTCTGTTGAATGAGATATAACTAGCCGCAGTTTCTGGAAAATATCATTGTGTTTAGCTTCTTCATGCCAACTCCGTAGCAATGACAGAAAATCTCTGGCAATTTCAGGATGTTCAAAAAGCCGATTAACTTCATTTATAGTTAAGACTATCGGATTGTCTATGTTCGGCAATATATAATCTTCAAAATAGATGGTGCAACTCACCTTATAACCGATATCTTTATCCCAATATTCCTCTAGCATTGATGTTAGTTTCAATTGACGAGTAACATTAGCACAAAACCACCGCAAAAATTTATCTAAACAAGTAAAAGTTTCCTCGTCCGCTTGCTGAAAATCTAAATATATAGTGCGGTAGTTCTGGTGTTGAGCATAATTAATTACCCGCAGTAATAGGGATGTTTTCCCCATCTTGCTGGGAGCTTTAATGCGAATAAGACATCCAGGGTTAGTAATTTCTTGATAAATTAATTGCTCAATTGGGGGACGTTCAATATAAAAAGGAGAGCCTAATGCTACAGGTTCATTAGGTAATTCTAGGGGGACTGAAAACATTTGGTTGACGCCGAATCAACAGGTGTTATTAGCGGATATTGGTACAATACTATATGTCAACTAATGAAAGATATCAATGAGATTTCTCCACAACATAAAACCCCGCCCTTAAGGGCGGGGTCTTGTGTTAGTTGACAGGCAAAATTAGACCTTTTGGAAATTTCAAAACCAACTCGAAAAACCTAAAATATTACACACCTGTACCGAGAAGTTTTAAACCAGTTTCTGTACATACTCCATGCAACGGTGTATCCCAAGATTCTCTGGGCAAGACTGGCAAATAAGCGAAGTCAAACACTATACCTATTGTCGGCTTGGAAGCCCACTCTGGTGAACTGAGCAAGCGGTCATAATAACCACCTCCGTAACCTAAGCGATAACCCTGATAGTCACAAGCTACCGCAGGTATCAGAATTAAATCGATTTCTGCAGCTTTTAAAGTTGGTGAGTTGGGGTGAGGCTCCAAAATGCCGTATTTTCCTGTTTCTAAGACATCTGTGGGTTGCCATAAATGCCAGCACAGAGATTTACCGACACATCGCGGTAGTCCCCAACGATATTTGGTATTTGTAAATAAATTACTTAGGTCTGGCTCTTGGCGAAAACTGAAATATGCCAGGATGGTTTTGGCTTGGGTAAATAAGGTACAACTTTGCAAGTGAGTGCTGATGCGATCGCTCAACAGTTGCCATTCCATCACTGACATGGAGTTTCTTTGTTGGAGTAATGTTCGCCGCAGTTGTATTTTATGTACTTTTGTATCCATAAGAAAAAGAAATATCGGGTTTCCTACAGGCGAGAATACAAAACATTGAGCGGAAAAACAAAACCCGACGGCATTCCTGGCATAGCAGAAGATTTTGTAAAATAGTAAGCATCGAGTTCAAACACCAACAGTTGGTGTAAACGCCTATCGATACTATCTTCGGCAACCTTCAGGGTTTAAAATCTAGCCAGCTTAAGCAACTAGCGCGACTGTACCACCAGCGCATACCGGGATCTCGCATCACTACCCCGGAATTTTCTCAGCGAGTGGCAGCCATCAGCACAGAAATTAATCTGCCCGTATGTGTTTACCTCAACCGTCGCGGACAGGTAATTCGCGTGGGAGTCGGTACCCCCAGACAAACCCAAATCCCACCTCTGGAATTGCCCCGTTATGGTGCAGAGCGACTCAGCGGTATCCGATGTATCTCCACTCACTTGAAGTCAGAACCTCCAAATGATGCGGCGCTAACCTCTATGGCACTGCAACGTTTAGATGCCCTAGTTGTGTTAAATATCACGGGCACGGGATTTCAACGTCGCGGTGGAGGTGCTACCGGGTATGTCAAAGAAGCCTATCTGGCGCATCTTGTACCCCATTTCCAGCAGCTAGTTTCCACACCTCAAGAAGCACTGAGTAAGGGTGGGGAATCTCCACCCCGACAAAACTCAGGTTTATTTTCCGTCTCCCCTCCCATGAGCCTCGATGTCCTGAGTGACCAAGATTTTATAGACTTGGTGGAAGGGTTAGAAGAGGAGTTCCGGCGAGAATTTGTCGCCGAGCAGGTAGATACCGACCACGACCGAGTGTTAATTGTCGGCGTGATGACCGACGATTTAACACCCCAGCAATTCCTCGATACCTTAGCGGAATTAGCTCGGTTGGTAGATACCGCTGGCGGTGAGGTATTGCAGACTGTCCAGCAAAAGCGATCGCGCATCCATCCCCAAACGGTAGTGGGAGAGGGAAAAGTCCAAGAAATTGCCCTCAGTGCCCAAACTCTGGGAGCCAATTTAATAGTCTTTGACCGCGACCTCTCACCCGCCCAAGTCCGCAATTTGGAGGCGCAAATTGGCTTGCGGGTTGTAGACCGTACCGAAGTAATTTTAGATATCTTTGCCCAACGCGCCCAATCCCGCGCCGGTAAATTGCAAGTGGAACTAGCGCAACTAGAATACATGTTACCCCGGCTCACAGGTAGAGGTCAGGCAATGTCCAGACTGGGGGGTGGTATCGGCACAAGGGGTCCTGGTGAAACTAAACTAGAAACCGAACGCCGTGCCATTAGCAGACGCATCTCCCGCCTACAACAGGAAGTCAACCAGCTCCAGGCGCACCGTTCCCGTCTGCGGCAAAGGCGACAGCACCAGGATGTTCCCTCGGTGGCTTTGGTTGGTTACACCAATGCTGGCAAATCCACCTTGCTCAATGCCCTTACTAATGCCGAAGTATACACCGCTGACCAGCTATTCGCCACCCTCGACCCCACAACCCGCCGTCTGACTGTTCCCCATGCAGTCACTGGACAAGCTCTAGAGATTCTACTGACAGATACGGTAGGGT